>JBPCPR010000253.1:0-2961 GCA_050998925.1 Gaiellaceae bacterium | reverse complement strand
GTATGCCGCTCTCGCCGCGTCGCTCGGCGACGGCCCGGCGCCGGTCGCCAGCGCAGGCGACCTTCCCCGGGACCTTGCGGAGGACGCGTTCGACTCGGTCGAACGCCCGAGTCTCGAGTACCTGCGGCGGCTCCCCTTCTTCCGTGTGTTCGACCCCACGCAGCTCGTGGAGATACTCGAGAGCGGCCGCCTCGCCTTCCTCCCGGTGCGGCACCTGATCGTGGGCGAGGGCGACCCGGCTTCGGCCTGCTATGTCACGCTCGACGGTGCCGTCGAAGAGGTGATTCGACGGGGCGAGAGCACGATTCGGGTCGGCCTCGCCGGCCCCGGGCGCGCCTTCGGCTACGTTGGCCTGATCGACGGCGAGCCCGCCCCCGTGATGGCGGCCACCCGTGAGCGAACGCTCCTCCTCGCGGTCAACCGGACGCGGTTCGACGCGCTCTTCTACGGCTCCACGATCGGATCGTACGCCTTCTTCGAGGCCGTACAGCGCGATCTCATGACCGCCCTTCGACAGGCGGACCGCCCGCAGGCGCGGCTTGCGAGCGCGGCTCTCTAGCCTGCGCGGGAGGGCCAAGGGAGCGGTTCAGCCGCTCGGCGAGGTCTTCGCAAACCCCGACCTGCGCCGGCTCGAGCTCGCGTGGGGCGGCTTCTACGTCGGCGACTGGGCGCACGTCGTGGCCCTGGCCGTCTACGCCTACGACCAGGGTGGCGTGCTGGCGGTGGGAGTCGTCGGGCTCCTGCGGGTCTTGCCGTCCGCGTTCGCGGTGCCGTTCGCGTCGCTTCTGGCCGACCGCTTTCCCCGGCAACGCGTCCTCATGTACGTGCATGCGGCACGCGCCGTGGCGCTCGCGGCGGGCGCCGCGCTGATCGCTCTCGACGGCCCGCCACCTGCCGTGTACGCGACCGCTTCCATCGCCGCCCTTGCTGCGACCCCGTTCCGTCCCGCCCATTGGGCCCTGCTCCCCGTGCTCGCCCGCAACCCCGGCGAGCTCGTCGCCGCCAACGTCTCGTCGAGCACGATCGAGAGCCTCGGCGCTCTTCTCGGTCCAGCCCTCGGCGGTGTCGTGCTCGCGGTCGGGAACCCGAGCGCCGCGTTCGCCCTGAGCGCTGTGATGTTCGTCGGGTCGGCGCTCCTGCTTGCGGGCACCCAGGGCGCCGAGCCTCGGAGGCCTCTAGGCGGGCGCGAAAGCGTGCTCCGCGGTGCCCTCGCCGGTTTCCGCGTGCTCGCGGTGGATCCCCAACCACGACTCCTGATCGGGCTCTTCATCGCGCAGGCCTCCGTGCGCGGATTGCTGAACGTCCTGGTGGTGGCGATAGCGTTCGAGCTCCTCACCATCGGAGATTCGGGCGTCGGCTTCCTCAACGCGGCCTTCGGCGCGGGGGGTTTGCTCGGCGCCTTCGGGGCCCTCGGCCTCGTCGCGCGGAGACGGCTCGCCTATCCCTTTGGCGCCGCCCTCGTCCTGTGGGGTACGCCGATCGCGCTGATCGGGGTCTGGCCGCACGAGTGGGTGGCGCTGCTTGCGCTCGCGCTCGTCGGTCTCGGCAACAGCGTGCTCGATGTCGCGGGCTTCACGCTCGTCCAGCGCATCGTCGACGGTGCCGTACTGGGGCGGGTCTTCGGCGTGCTCGAGACCGGCTCGTACGCGGGCGTCGGCCTCGGCGGCATCCTCACGCCCGCGCTGATCGCGCTCTTCGACATCCGGGGCGCGCTCATCATCACCGGCCTGATTCTTCCCGCGCTCGCGCTTCTGTCCTGGCGAAGCTTCGGTCGCATCAACGAGCGCGTCGTCGTGCCGGAGCGGGAGTTGGAGCTTCTGCGCGGCGTCCCGATCTTCGGGTCGCTCGCACCGGCGACACTCGAACGGCTCGCGATGAACCTCGTATCCGTCCGCCGGGGGACCGGCGAGACGGTGGTTCGGGAGGGTGACGTGGGCGACCGCTTCTATCTGGTCGCGGCTGGAGAGCTCGACGTCGAGGTCTCGGGGGCATCAGGCCGTCGGCTCACCGCCGGCGATGCGTTCGGCGAGATCGCTCTGCTCCGGGACGTTCCGCGCACGGCGACGGTGACCGCTCGCACCGATGTCGAGCTGTACGTCCTCGAGCGAGACGTCTTCGTCTCTGCCGTCACGGGTAGCCCGGCGAGCTTCGAGGCGGCGGACGAGCTGATCACGGCCCGGCTGGCCACGGGGCCGGCACCCTGGCGAACTGTCTAGATCAGGGCACCGCTCCGGTCGGGAAGCTTCGGCGGCCCGCTGGTTAGCGTCGCCAGTCGATCGAGACGAGCTCGACCGGCTCGGAGATACCCGTGAGCTCGACGGAGCGGGCAGCCGAGGTCGGAAACCGGAGCGCCTTCCCGGCGAGCGTCTTGGCGCTGGCGAGGATCTCGCCTCCTTCTGCGAGAGCGGAGATCCTCGCCGCCTCGTGGACGCCTTTGCCCCGGTAGCCCGCGCCGCGGCGGGCCGCGTCGGTCAGGTGAAGGCCGATCCGGACTTCTGGCGCGAATCCGTGCGAACGGCGGTGTTCGGAAAGGGTCCGCTGCACGGCGACGGCGCATTCGACAGCCGCGGCCGAGTCGGTGAAGGCGACGAAGAAGCCGTCCCCGGCATGGTCGACCTCCTCGCCTCTGTGCGCGGCGAATGCCGACCGGAGCGTCTGGTCATGCCAGCGGATCACGTCTGCCCAGGCGTGATCCCCGATTGCCTCGACGAGGCTCGTCGAGCGGACGATGTCAGTGAACACGAACGTCCTGGTCTGGCTGTCCTCCGCATCGTCGACAGCTGCCGGCGTCATACCGAGGGATTCGAGCTGCTCGCGCGCCCGGCGTGAGTCGGGGACGGCCCCGAGCCGCTCGAACGCGGAGGCGGCCGCCTGTAGCTCGAGTGCAGCGTTTTCAGGGTTCCCTTGGGCGAGGTGCCCTGACGCGAGCAGCATGCGCGCCTTAGCGGCCTCGAAGGGAGC
>JBPCPR010000223.1:0-11314 GCA_050998925.1 Gaiellaceae bacterium | reverse complement strand
GGTAGGCCCTGGCCTCCTCCTCGAAGGCACGGACGTTCGGCCCGAGGATGAAGCGGGCCGATTCGAGCACCTCGTCGATCGCTGCCCTGACCGCAGGGAGAAGCGGCGCGTACTGCGCCTTCACGTCGACGAGCGGGATCCGCACGGGGATCGAGTGTATCGGCCGGCCTCCTAGGCCGAACCCTCCATCCCGCGGCGTCCCGCACGCTTCCGGCGCGTCCGGACGAGGAGGACGACGACGCCCGCGACGAGCGCCCCGACCACCGCATAGTCGGCATAGCGGAAGGTCTCGTGGAAATGCTCCCAGCTCGCGCCGACCGCGACTCCCGCTCCGGCGAGCCCGAAGTACCAGGGGATGGTGCCGAGGGTCGTGAAGGCCGTGTAGCGACCGAGCGGCATCTCGACCACCCCGGCCGGGATCGAGATGAAGGAGCGGATCACGGGCAGGAGGCGAGCGATCGCGACGGCAGCATCGTCATAGCGGTCGAACCACCTTTCGGCGCGCTCGAGCTTCTCGGGCGTCACGTGCAGCCACCGGCCGTGCCGCTCGAGGAGGGGCCGCCCGCCGTAGAGCCCGATTCCCCAGCCCAGGATCGACCCGAGAACGTAGCCGACGGTGCCGGCGATGGCCATGGCCAGATAGGCCTCCCACGTCGTCTCGAACGTGATCCCGAAGAGGGACACCTCGCTCCCGGGGAAGGCGCCCGCGGCCAGGGCGCCGCCGTAGACCATGACGACCTCGCTCGCCGCCGGCAAGACAGCATCGACGAACGACAGGAAGAAGACAGCGTAGAGGCCGTAGTCCCCGATGAACGAGGTGACGGCCTCGGTGATCTCGTGCACGGCCGCCGAGTCTAGCGACGACTCAACACGAACCCTGCCACCGGCGGGACACCTCGCGCCACGGCCCGCCTGCGTCGCGCGCGGCGAGCTCGTTGAGGAGCCTGATGTGGTACCGGTGATATGCCGGCGACGCGTTCCCGCCGCCGAGCGAGTAGAGCGACCAGCAGCCCCTATCGAATCGCGGCAGCAGGTTTCGGGTCGCCGTCTCGAGCGCGGCGGCGAAGGCCCGAGCCTCGGCATCGCCCGAGGTCTCCGCGAAACGCGAGACGTTGAGGGTCGTCTGCAGCTGCGCGTTCAGCACCACGATGTCGCTGAAGCTGTACTCCTGGACCCAGGAGCCGCCGCCCAGGTCCAGCGAGAGCCCGTTCGGGAGGGAGCGGAAGGCGGCCAGCGCCGCAGTGGAGGTCTTTGGGCTGTCGAACAGCGCGCCGGCGCGTGCGAGCGCGTCGGCCGCAACCGCTTGGGCGAAGCCCGAAGTCCAGCGGGTCGGACCTCCGAACGGGAAGAAGTACTCCCACAGGAGCGCTCTCCCGTCCGGAGCGCCGCGGGCGAGGAGCGCCTCGGCGAGGCGCCGCGCCTCCGCCGACCGGCCCTTCGAGACGTGGCGGTTCAGGGCACCGAAGTTGGCCAGGGGATGGAACTGATACCCGCCGGCGGGGAAGAACCGATAGACGACGCCGTCCGCGCCCGTGATGTCCGTCGGCTTCTCGGGTACCTCGTTCGTCGCCAGATGCTCGCGATTGGCCTCGAGCATCGAGAAGAGCGTCAGCGCCCTCGGCCCGTCGTAGGCCGACGAGTGCGAAGCGACGCCATCCAGGACGACAGCCAGGTTCGCAGCTCCCGCGAGCGGCAGGTCGCCGAAGCCCTCCAGCGCCCGATCCAGGATCGCCCCGTACCGGGAACCCGCCTCCGGGGAGACGCGCTTCGCTCCCACCGCGGCGCGAAGCCCTTCCCTGGCGTCGGCGGCCATCGAGGTTGCGCGCTCCCTCAGCGCGGCCCGCAAGGCGTCCGCCGTCTGGGGCCCGACGACGCCGTCGGCGGTCAAGCCGTGCGCCTGCTGGAAGGCGAAGACGGCGTCCCGCGTCCGGCCCTCGAAGCTACCGTCCGCTCCGGGAGCTCCCACGTCGAGGGCGATCAGCGTCTGTTGCGGCGCCCGGACGGCCTTCCCCTTGTCGCCCATGGCGATCGGCTCGTTGACGGCGCGGGGGGCTGCAGACCCGGGCACCGGAGTCGTCGTGGGAACCTGCTTCGGCTTCGCAATCGGGGCGGCCTGCTGCTCGCGGCCGCCGAACGCCCAGATCGCGGCTACGGCCAGCAGGACGAGCAGGAGTAGCGGCAGACCGGCACGGGAGAGGAGGCGGGCCGGCTGCAGGTGAACGCGTCGCCTTGAAGGGGCCCGGCGCCGGCGGACGGGGATGGCGACCGCCGGCTCGGTCTCGACCGTAACGTCGAAGACGCTGTCCGCCGGCCCCAGGCCCGGCGGCGGAGCCCAGACGAAGTCCTCGTCCCAGAAAGAGCCCGCCGAAGCGCGAGCAGTCACACGACCACGGTAGTCCGCGCGGCGGCCGGAGTCGAGACGAGCGCGGCGCCTAGCTAGGTCGCCGGCGCAAGCTCCCCGAGCGGAACCCGGGTGCGGTTCCCGCTCGAGTCCGCCGCGACGAGCGTGACGCGCCAGGTTCCGCGCGGCACGTCGATGCGCGCCTTCCCGGAGTGAGGCCGAGCACCTAGGGACAAGATCTTGTGGCTGGCACCACGGCGCAGGTGAAGAGTCAGCCGGATCCACGGGGTCTCCGGATCCTTCGCCGTCCACGTCAACCGCTTGCGGGTCACGGTCGCGGTGATCTCGGGCGGAGTGCGATCGACCTTGATCTCGATCGGATCGAGTGCCCGCCGCCCGATGTTTCCAGCCAGGTCGACAGCCGTGAGGGTGCCGGTATAGACGCCCGGCCTGCGTCTCCCGGGATTCCAGTAGAGCGTGTGCCAGCCGTGGGAGAGCCACAGCGTGCGAGGCTCCCCGCCGATGCGAAGGGTCACTCTGGAGATCTTCGAGACCCAGAACTTGATCCGGGCGACGTCGCGGAACCCGTCGACAGGTCGGGGATAGAGAACGTCCGGCAGCGGCGCGACCCGGAAGAGCGGCGGCTCCTGCGTGTACCCGTCGAACCGCACGGCCGTCGCCCCCCAGAACTGCTCACCCGTGACACGGGCGAGGCGGCGCAGGATCCGGATGACGAAGAGGTGGTACTTGAGCGCCGACTCGCGGCCAAGCGAATAGCGCGTCCAGTAGCCCGTGTCGAAGCGGGGAATCATGGCCACCGCCGTCCTGCGCATCCGCGCGGCGAACGCCACCGCGTTGCGGTCGCCGGAGATCTCGGCATAGTCGCCCAGCGACAGCGCGGCCTGCAGATGGGCGTTCAGCACGACCAGGCCGCTGAAGCTGTAGTGGCGGATCCAGGGTCCGGCCGAGAGCCGCATCGTCAGGCGGCCCGGCACGGAGCGGTAGGCCCGCTTCGCCGCGGTCAGAAGCCGTCGGTCGGCCAGGCGCTCGCCCGCCCGCGCCAGCGCCGCGGCCCCGACCGACTGTGACATACCCGACGTCCACGGAGGCCGGCCGCCCCCGAACGGGAAGTAGTACTCCCAGAGGGAGCGTGCGCCCGACGCCGGGATCGCCCGGTCGAGGAGCGCGTGGGCCAGGACGCCCGCGTCTCCGTTGCGGCCTGCTGCCCAGAGGCCGTTCAGGCGGCCGAAGTTGCCCAGCGGGTGAAACTGGAGTCCGTGGCCCGGAAAGCTCCTGTACAGAACCCCCTCGTCGTCGAACACGTCCTCGCCGGAGGGCGGGAGCGCCCGGAGCCCCAGATACTCGGCGTTCAGCTCGAGCATCCCGAAGAGCGCGACCGAGCGTGGCCGGTTGAGGCGGCGCGACTGGACGGCGACGCCGTGGAGGACGGCGGCGAGGTTGGAGGCTCGCGTGCCGGGCAGGAGCTTCAGGACGGCCCGCGCGCGGCGCAGGGTCAAGCGGTGCCTGGCCGCCTCGGCTCCCGTCAGACGCCCGCTGGCCACCGAGGCGCGCAGACCCTTGACGATCGCGCGGGCATCGGTGGCCGGGCTCGCCGCCGCAGGCGGAGCGAGGCACAGGGCGAGCACGGCTAGCGCGAGCGGCGGCAGTGAGTGGCGGAACACGTTGTTTACTCCAGTCGGCGGCCCCCCACAGGGTACGACCCCCGTCCGGGGGTACAAGGGCGCTTACACAAGCTTTGCGACGAAACCGCGCGGTCCTGCGCGTCGCGCCTGCGCTACGAGAGGAAGAACGGAGGATCGTCGAGAGCCGCGTCGGCGACGATCGCGATCACGTAGCCCACGACGAGCAGGAGCCCGGTCACGAGGTGGAGCTGGATGTTCTTCGCCATCGCCGGCATCAGCGCGTATGGGTTCCCGTACGAGTCGCGCAGCGCCCGGCGGACCGGGAACGCGAGTGGGAGCGCGGCCAGCGCGATGATCGCCGGGCGCGCGACGAGCCCCGAGACCGCGAGCGCGGCGATCAGGGCGAACGTGACGGCGACGGCGAGGTCGTACCCGCGAACGACGTTCTGCTCGGAGAGCCGCACCGGCAGCGTCCGCTTGCCGGCGGGAGCGTCGCCCGCGCGGTCCGGCACCTCGTTCACGTACAGGATCAGAGCGATCAGGATCCCGACCGGCAGCGAGGCTAGTAGGGGCTCCCACGCGTACTCCTGCGCCTGCACGAAGTACGCCCCGAGGGCCATGATCGGCCCGAACCCGATGCCAACCGAGAGCTCGCCGAGCCCGCGATGCACGAGGCGAAGCGGCGGCGCCGTGTAGAAGAGGCTGATGAGCGCGCCTGCGATGCCGACCCAGAGGAGACCCCAGCCGCGCGTCGCCGCCAGCACGAGGCCGATCCCGATCCCGGCCGCGAAGAAGCCCGCGCCGAGGAGCGCCATGGAGCGCAGGCGGACGAGGCCATAGAGGATCACTCGCGAGCCGCCGCTGAACTGCGTCGGGTTGACGTTCGCCTCGTCCGCTCCGCTCAGCGTGTCGAAGACGTCGTTGGCAACGTTCGCCGCCAGGTGGATGCAGACGGCCCCGACGAGCGTGAGGGCGGCGAGCCACCAGCCGAAGTCGGCGCGGAGCGCCGCGACGGCGATCCCGAGCAGGACGGGCACGATCGTCGCCGAGAGGAACGGCAGGCGGGTCGCCCGCAGGAAGAGCCAGCCAAACGAGAGGCGCGGACGCACGTCGCGTCCGGTCTCGGCGGACACCTGGTCGAAGTAGCGGCGCGCCTGCGGTACACCGCGCTCGGAGAACTCGAAGAATGACATCTCCTGCTCGTCCCAGTGCTGCTCGCGTTCCGGCGTCAGCTCGAGGTGGCCGTTCGAGCGCCGCAGCTGCCCCCAAAGGGACACGTACCTGCGCTCGTCGTAGCCGACTCCCGGCTGTGGCCGGATGTGGCTGAAGACGACGTTGACGGGCTCACCCTCGGGCGGCTGCACCTCGTCCCCCGCGACCCCGTCGAGCACGACGACGCCGCGATCCGACTCGACCCGGAAGCCGGTCGCGACGGCGAGCGGGTAGCCGTCGGCGCCCACGAAGGCGATCACTGCATGGTCGAACCGGCCCTGGAGCCCGTGGAGGAGCTCGGCCGAGGGCTTCAGCGCGCGGCCCCCGTCAGCTCGAAGACCTCGGGCGCCCGGTCGGTGCGGCCGTCCTCCCAGTAGAAAGCCCGTAGCGGCCGTACCTCGATGATCGCCCGCTCGAAGAAGAGCGGCAGCGCGACGCGCTTCCCGAGGAACATGTCGATCACGGGCTCCTTCTGGCGCCAGAGCGGCAGGACGCGCTCCTCCCAACCCGAGTGGAGGTCGGAGTCGTCGACCGTTGCGTCACCCTGGATGGTGGCCCGCGCGAAGCGCTCGACCTGGACGGCGGCCGGGTCGCTGATCGAGAGCGAGACCTTCGGATTCGCCTTGATGTGCTCGAGCTTGCGCGAGAAGAGGACACTCGAGGTCAGGTAGACGAGCTCGCCGTCGTAGAGCGGGATGAGCGGATGCGTCACCGGGCGCCCACTCGGGTCGATCACCGTCAGCTCGCTGACAAGCGCGGTGTTCAGGAGCTGCTCGATCGACTCTGGCAGAACGCCCATCAGGAGATGATTGGTCGGTAATTGGTGCGTGATTGCCGATCGATCATCTAGCTCTCCCGGTCGACGACGGCGTGCGTGAGCGCTTCGAGCGAGGCGCGGTCGGGCATCCTGTCCAGCGCGGCCCGCGCCCGCTCGGCGTACTCGAGCGCGATCGCCCTCGAGTCCTCGAGCGCGCCCGAGGCGGCGACCCGGTCCAGGGCGTCCTCGACGGGCTCGCCCGCGAGCGCGCGGCGGACGACGTCGTCCGCGCGCGCCGCGAGGATCAGCGGCAGCGTCGGCGTGCCCTCACGTAGGTCGAGTCCCGGCGGCTTCCCGGTCGTATCGAACTCGCCCGCGCAATCGAGGATGTCATCCACGATCTGGAAGGCGATCCCGAGAGCGAGGCCGAACTCCCCGAGCGCCTTCGGTGCTCCCCCGAGGAGGCACGCGGCCTCGAAGAGCTTCCCGGTCTTCAGCGAGCACCGCGCGAGATAGTCGTCGACGGACGTCTCGGTCCGGAACGCTTGCCGCCGCTGCAGCGCCTCGCCACGGGCCAGCGAGAGCGCCGCACCCGCCAGGAGTTCGACGGCGTGCCGGTCGCCCGTCGCGGCGAGGAGCGTGAATGCCCGCGCGAAGAGGTAGTCGCCGGCTGCCTTGGCGGCTTCCTCCCCGTAGGCCGCCCACACCGTCGGCTTGCCGCGGCGGAGCTCGGCGCCGTCGAGCAGGTCGTCGTGGACGAGCGTCGCCATGTGGATCAGCTCGACGGCAGCGCCCGCTGCCGCAGTCCGCTCGGCGGAGCGAAGCTCGGGCGGCGTCGCCAGGAACACGAGTGCGGGCCGAAGGCGCTTGCCGCCTGCGGCCAGGATCTCCCCGCCGGCGTCGCCGACGAGACCGGGGTGCGACGCGACTGCCTGCTCGAGGCGAAGCTCCAGCCGCTCGAGGTAGCTCTCGAGCCCGGGTGCGGACCGGATGGTCGCGAGCGCGTTCATGCCCTGCTGGCCGTGTGGACAGTGATGATCCCGCCCGCGAGGAGGCGGAAGCTGACGTCCATGAACCCGGCGCGCTCCAGCGCCGCCGCGAGCTCTTCCGGGCCCGGGAAGCGGCGGACGCTCGCCGGGAGATAGGTGTAGGCGGCCCCGCCCGGAAGCATCTTCCCGGCGAGCGGGACGACGCGGTCGAACCAGAGGCGGAAGCAGGGGCGTAGAAGCCCGCGCGGCTGCGTGATCTCGAGACAGCCGAGCCGACCGGCCGGCACCAGCACACGCGCCAGCTCCGCGAGGCCCCCCTCGAGGTCGGACACGTTCCGGATCCCGAACCCGACGGTGACCGCGTCGAAGCTCGCGTCCTCGAAGGGAAGGGCCATCGTGTCTCCGCGGACCCAGCACACGGCGTCGGACTTACGGCGAGCCCGCTCGAGCATCCGCTCCGAGAAGTCGAGCGCGGTCACCTCTCCCCCAGCCGCGAGGTCGGCGAGCGCCAGGTCGCCCGTACCGCAGCAGGCATCCAGGACCCGGTCGCCGGGGCGGACGACGAGAGCGGCCGTGAGACGCCGCCAGCGCCCGTCCAGACCTGCGGTCAGAACGCGGTTCATGACGTCGTAGACCGGGGAGATTCGGTCGAACATCTGGCGCACCGCCTCTGGCGCAAGCGTGCCGGAGCTCATGTCTGACGTCATCCGACCACGAAGTCCACCAGATCGCCGCCGGGCCGGGTACCGAACTAGATGGTTGATCGATAATTGGCGTGCCCACGGGGACGGGCCGCCATCAGAGGGTGTGGCAATCGTCGGTCAACCATCTAACCGCTTTGCTCGCCCTTCGACGCCTCGAGGAAGGTCGCAAGAGCATCGTACTGGTCGTCCGTGAACGTGGTGAAGGCCGGCATCACCGAGCCCGGAACCTTGGACTGCGGATTCTTCAGGTGGTCGATCTGCCACTGCTTGCCACGGCCCTTCGTTCCTTCGTCAGTCAGATCGGGAGCGCCGAGGTTGGAGCTGCCGGCTCCCAGATAGGTATGGCAGTTCATGCAGCCCGACTCCGCAAACAAGCCCGCACCCGCGACCGCCTGCTCGTCGCCGGCGAACCCCTGCTCCTGCGCCCACTCGGGCACGAGAGCGATGTTCTCGCTCGCCAGGGATTCCTCGGCGGTCGCGCCCTTGTAGGTGAGGATCCCCATCGAGGCGACCACGAGCAGGGCCACGACGACAGCGACCGGGCGCCGCATCAGCCGCCGCTCCCGGTGCCGGTCGAGGAACGGCAACGCGAAGAGCAGCATCATGAGAACCGTCGGGATCCCAATGGTGCCGAGGATGACGGACTCGGGCCACTTGAAGATCCGGAGCAGGTAGAAGAGGAAGAAGAAGTACCAGTCGGGCCGCGGCACGAACGACGTGGTCCCCGGATCGGCCTTCTCTTCGTAGCGAGGGCCGAGGATGCCGGCGTCGCCCGCCTCCTCGCCGGAGGTGAAGTACCAGATGCAGGCCAGCCCGACGATGACGGAGACCACGACCAGGCTCATGACCGTGTCGTGGAACATGGCGTGCGGGAAGAACGGCTTCCCGCGCCTCTCGACATCCTCCTTGTAGCGCGTGAACTGCTCCCTCTGGTCGGCCGAGCTCACTCGTCGACCTTCCTGCCGCCCGGAGTGGTCTTCCCGTTCGCGCGGGGCGCTGGCGACACGAGCCCGGACCGGGTCGGGCGGCCGTTCGTCGGCTCCTCGTACCCGGCGGCGTTCTTCGTCCACGGGGGCGGCGAGACCCCGAGCCGGATGACCAGGTAGAGATGGAGCGCGATCAAGGCGAAGAGCCCGCCGGGTATGAGCAGCATGTGGATCGCGTAGAAGCGCGCGAGCGTCTCATTGCCGATCTCGGCGCCTCCGGTCATCAGGTTGGCGAGGAACGGCCCTGCGATCGGCGCGTTGGCGTTGATGTTCACGGCGACTACCGTTGCCCAGTACGCGGTGTCGTCCCACGGGAGGAGGTAGCCGGTCAGGCCCTCGCCCATCGCCATGAGCAGGAGCAGGACGCCGATCAGCCAGTTCAGCTCCCGCGGATACTTGTAGGCGCCGAAGAGAAAGACACGGCCCATGTGCAAGAAGAGGAGGATGATCATGACGCTCGCGCCCCAGCGGTGCATGCCACGGACGAGCCAGCCGAGGAACAGGTCGTTGGTGATCATCTGGATCGACTCGTAGGCCTCGTCGGGCGACGGCTTGTAGTACATGGCGAGGATCGCGCCCGTGATCGCCTGGACGAGGAACGCGGTCAGCGTCGCCGACCCGAGGGTGTGGAACCAGTTCGTCTCGCGCGGAACCTTCCGGATGAGGAAGTACTTGAGCCCTCCGACCAGGCCCGAGCGCTCCTCGAGCCAGTCGACGGGCGCAAGCAGTGCCGCCTCGAGCTGCTGCTGCCGCTTGGATCTGGGCTTCGTGGCCATCAGTCGACGATCGGGTAGAAGATCTGCTCCGGGCCGTCGACGTGCTGGCCCGGGTCGTGGAGCTTGTAGGACGTGATCTTCGCGTCGGCGCCGCTTCCTTCGACCTTGCCGACGCTGTACGGCGTCTTCAGCACCAGGTTCCCCTCGACGATCGCGTAGCGATAGCGGTCGAGTGACCGAACGGGCGGACCCGCGGTCCGGTCGCCCTCCGAGTCGTAGGCACCGCCGTGGCAGGGGCAACCGAAGCCGGAGGGCTGCGTCGGCGTGAGGATGACCTCGCCACCCTTCGCCTCGACCGTCTTTCGCTGCTCGTCCGAGATCGGGCCCTGGGGCTGGACGGGGCAGCCGAGATGGACGCAGCGGCTGGAGATGATCGTGAAGCTCGGCACCTCGTTTACGAGGCCGTTGTTCCGTACGTACGCGGTGCGTCGGCCCACGTCGCCGTACTCGTCGCCTTTCGAGTAGAAGGTCGTGATCAGGAACTGACCGGCGGGAAAGTTGTCGAGCGGGCCGAGGTCGACGTCGTCGTAGCCCTGGTCGATGAACGCCGGGCCGATCGAGAAGCCGATGACCGGGAGGTTGATGATGCCCCCGATCAGCGCGCCGATCCCGATCGTCGCGCCTTCGAGAAATCTCGCCCGCGGATAGCGAGCCGGCTCGTCCTCGGCCGCCCCGCGGTCGACATCTGTGGTCGCCGAGCTCGCCGGCCGCTCGGGCTCGGGCGCGGCGCGGACGCCGCGCGTCGCATCCCGGATCCAGAGGAAGCCGAAGACGATCGCGAGGACGGCTCCGACGGCGGCCACGATCCAGCTGACGATCAGGCCGATGAGCACGAGGGCGATCCCGGCCGCGAAGGCGAAGGGCCAGATCGTCGGTGCGGGAAGGTGTGGCTCCGCCTCGTGCCGCTCGAGGTCGTCGCGCGGCCGGTCTAGCTCGTCCGCCACCCAGCTCCCTTCGTCCGCCGTCCGGTGTTACTGGCCAGAGCAATGTTTCTGCTTTTCGGCGCGTCTGTCAAAGACGTAGCGTCTGCCTCAACTCAGGAGAAATCCGGCCGTTCCGGCAGTGTGCCCCACGCTTCGGAACTCTGCCGAGCGGCAGGTCGGTCAGATACTGCGGGCGTTGCGGCGGGCGGCCCGTCGGTGCCCGAGGTGCCTGGCGAGCTGGCCGAGGGCGATTACGCCCACGAAGATCAGCCCCACCACGAGCATCGAGAGGATGATGTCCCGGCCCTCGTCGGCCGTGGACTTCTCGGCCGCAAGCAGGATAATCGAAGCGAGCGCGCCCATGCCGCCCGGATCTTAGGGCACACGCTCGCCGTGGAGGCGCAGAGCGTCGGAGACGGCGGCGGGACCGGCCTGCTCGCGCGCGAGCCGGGCCCGGGGCTCCGGGTCGCCTCGGTCGCGGAGCGCGGCGCGGGCGGTCTCGAGCCGGCCGTTGGCGTCGCCCAACGCGGCGGCCGTGGCCGCCCAGGCTTCCGCGTCGGCCCCGCTGGGGCCCGCCGGCTCACCTCGAAGCTGCGAGCAAAGCGAGATCAGCTCGGCCAGGTCGAACACGACCCTGACGTCGCCGAGCGCGGCGATCCGGACGAGGCCGTGGGCATACAGGTAGTCGCCCAGCAGGATCCCCGCGTCCCGATCGTCCGGCTCGAACAGTCGCGACCGGCCGTAGTGCAGGAGGTAGCCCTCGTAGATCGTCTCGAGGCCGAGGGCATAGCGCTCGTCTGCGAGCGAGGAGAAGACCGGGGCGGCCTCGCGCTCCTCCACGGGGCGAAGCGCACCGGCCCAGAGGCAGCTCTCGCTCGCCGCCTCGGCGGCGATGGTCGACCAGACGTCAGGCGCCACGGAAGAACTCGGCCGCCGCCGCGACCGTCTCCTCGATCTCGTCCGGGCCATGGACGGTGGAGACG
>JBPCPR010000186.1:0-3501 GCA_050998925.1 Gaiellaceae bacterium | reverse complement strand
GGTCTCCCGGCCGTCCTCGAGACCCCGGGAAAGGACGGTCACGGTCCGGACGCAGACGATGTGAGCGCGCTCAAGGCGCTGCACGCCCAGGCGGTCGAAGAAGCCTCGCCGAGCCTCAGTCGGCCGGGATCCGGGCGATGACCCGGAAGGAGGGCGCGCCCTCCGGAAGCTCCCAGAACTCCGGGTTCACGCATCCGAGCTCGCCGGCCCGGCTCTCGTAGCAGTCGGTCACCTCGGCCCTGCACATGGGCAGGGGCTGCCGCACTGCCTTGACAGCCCCGAAGCCTTCCGGCCGGGCCTCCGTCTCCTGGAGGACGTCGACGTCGATCTCGACCTCGTAGACCTTCTGCATGCACCCGATGTACCGGCGCCCCCACTCCTCGTACGCATAGACGAAGGGGCAGGCGCCCTCGATGCAGGCGGCTGGAAAGACGACCTTGTCGCAGTGGACCTCGCACCGCCGGCACTCGGTCTCCTCCTGCGGCCGGAGCGGCAGCAAGGCGCCCTCGGCGAGTCGTCTATGCATACGGGGATTGTTGGCGAAGGACGAGGCTCCCCGCAAGTCTTGACAGGGGCCTCTCCGAGGTGTAGGCGCCGCCCGACCTAGAGGTCGCCGGTCAGGCGCCGAACGATGTTCAGGACGTCCATCTGCGTGAAGGCCTGGAAGTCCGGCTCCGGGCCGTCGGCCTCGTCCGCCCGGAACCAGACCGCCTGCACCGTCCGGATCCCGAGGCCGGCCGCGCCGCCGATGTCGGCCTCGAGGCTGTCGCCGACGAAGAGCGCCCGGTCCGGCTCGACTCCGAGCCGGTCGAGGGCCGTTCGGAAGATCAGGGGGTCGGGCTTTCGGCGTCCGACCTCCGAGGAAAAGACGGCGACGTCGAGGCGCTCGGCGAGCCCCATCCGGCCGAGGTCGCGGTGGAGCAGCTCGGGCGGGTCGAAGGCGTTCGAGACGAGCCCGAGCTTCAGCCCTCTGCCCCGGAGGCTCTCGAGGAGCGCATGGGTCGAGTCCCCCATCTTCCTCGCCGGAGACCAGGCCTCGTGCTCAGCCTCGAGGAAGCGCCCGAGCTCGTCGTCCGTGAGCTCGACGTCGAAGCCGGCGAGGAGCTCTCGGATCAGGTTCGGGTACTCGATCTCCTCGATCGTGCCGGGCACGAAGAGGAACGGCAGGTAGCCCTCGCGGAAGCGGGCTGCTGCCTCCCCGTGGTCGGGCAAGTCGTCACGGCCCGTCGCCTCGAGCCCCGCTTCCCAGCCCGCCTCCAGGAGTACCTCGTCGTACGCGAAGTGGAAGAGCGTGTCGCCCCAGTCGAAGAGCACGGCGTCGAGGCCCATAAGAACCTCTAACGTAATGAGTCCTCGCCGACGGAGTGCGATGGTGGTGCGAGGCAAGGACGCAGGGACGCCGCATCGTGCCGCCCAGCGTGCTCCGGCGGCTCAGAGCTTGTTGCGTTGGAGGTTCTCAGTCAACTGTAGGCTCCGCGCGCGGTGACGCGGCGCATCCTCTTCGGCTTGCTCGTCCTCGGGCCCGCTGTCGTCGTGGTCGACCTCCTCGGCGCGCCCGACATGCTCCTCTTCATCCTCGCCGCCGCGGCGCTCATCCCGCTCGCCTGGCTGATCGGCGAGGCGACCGAGCACGCAGCGCACCACACCGGGCCGGGCGTCGGCGGGTTCCTGAACGCGACGTTCGGCAACGCGCCGGAGCTCATCATCGCGCTCTTCGCTGTCAACGAAGGGCTGACGGAGGTGGTTCGTGGATCGCTCTCCGGGAGCGTGATCGGAAACCTTCTCCTCGTCCTCGGCTTCTCGCTCCTGTTCGGCGGCAGGGGGGAGCTCGATCGGGACTCGAGCTTCATCGCCTTCGGCCTCGTCATGCTCGCGACGCTGCTCTTCCTGATCCCGTCGATCCCGGGGTGGGACGGAGACCCCGAGCGCCATTCGCTAGCCAGGCTGTCGCTTCCGGTCTCGATCGTCCTGCTTCTCGTCTACCTCGCCGTCACCGGGTACACGCTCAGACGCCACCACCGCCTGCACGTCGCCGACGATCCTGACGTGTTCGCCGCCTGGTCTTTTCGGGTCTCCCTGCTCGTGCTCGCCGCCGCGACCGTCGTGACGGCCTTTGTCGCAGAGATCCTCGTGCACACGCTCGAGACGTTCGCGGAGAAAGCCCATCTCACCGACTTCTTCGTCGCCGCGGTGATCGTCGCCATCGTCGGAAACGCAGCGGAGCACGGCGGCGCGGTCGTCGTGGCGGCGCGGGGTAAGATCAAGCTCGCGGCCGAGATCGCGCTCGCGTCGAGCGCCCAGGTGGCCGTGTTCCTGATCCCGGTGGTCGCGCTCGTCGCCTGGGCGATCGACCCGCTCGCGCTCTCCTTCCGGCCCGTAGAGATCGCCGTGCTCGCGGGCTCGACGCTGTACGCCGCGGTAGTGCTCTGGGGCGGGCACTCGAGCCGCCTCCGGGGCGTCCTCCTGATCGCCGCCTACGTCGGCGTGGCCGTCGCGTTCTTCCTCTCCGGGGACCGCTAGCCTCGGCTGCGAGGGGTTCGGTTAACCCCCCGTGAAGTTTGCGGTTGGCCGCCTTGAATCGGAACGGCAAGGCTGCGACCCTGGAGCGACCACACCCCTTGGAGGTCTCGAAAGCATGGAAGCAGGCACCCTCGCACAGACCACGCCGCAGGTCGACGAGTCGCTCGCCGTCGTCTCGGCCAAGGACGTCACCCGGCGCTACGGCGAGGGCAACACGGCCGTCGACGCACTCCGCGGCGTCTCCTTGGATGTCACGCGTGGTCAGCTCACCGCCGTCATGGGGCCGTCCGGCTCCGGCAAGTCGACGCTCATGCACATCCTCGCGGGCCTCGACCGGCCCACCGAAGGCACCGTCGCGATCGACGGCACCGACATCACGAGGCTCGGCGACAACGCGCTGACCAAGCTCCGGCGCCGTCACATCGGCTTCATCTTCCAGTTCTTCAACCTCCTGCCGATGTTGACCGCGGAGGAGAACATCCTCCTGCCGCTCGAGCTGGCCGGGACGAAGCGTGACAAGCAATGGACGGACGGCCTCATCGGCAAGGTGGGCCTCGCCGACCGCCGCAAGCACCGGCCGTCCGAGCTTTCCGGCGGTCAGCAGCAGCGCGTCGCCATCGCCCGAGCCCTCGTGTCTCGCCCGACGGTGATGTTCGCGGACGAGCCGACTGGCAACCTCGACTCCACCACGAGCGCGGAGATCCTCCGGCTCCTGGCGGAGTCGGTGCAGGAGTTCGGCCAGACGACCGTGATGGTCACACACGACGCCCACGCTGCAGCGATCGCCGACCGCGTCCTCTTCCTCGCGGACGGCGTCATCGTCAAGGAGCTCGGCAAGTGCGACGCCCATACGATCCTCGAGGCGATCGAAGAGATCGACGGCCGATGATCGGAGTCGCGCTCAAAGGCCTCGCGGGGCGCAAGCTCCGCGCCGCCCTGACCATGTTCGCGATCATCCTCGGAGTCGCGATGGTGAGCGGC
>JBPCPR010000179.1:0-5148 GCA_050998925.1 Gaiellaceae bacterium | reverse complement strand
CGCAGGCGCTCTGGCGCCAGTTCAAGCAAAACGGCGACCGGGCGCTCCGCAACAGGCTCATCCTCACCTACGCGCAGCTCGTCAAGTACGTCGGAGGCCGGCTGGGGAGCGGGTTGCCGGCTCATGTCGAGGAGGGTGACCTCATCTCCTACGGGCTCCTCGGCCTGATCGGCGCCATCGAGCGGTTCGACCCGGAGCGGGACATCAAGTTCGAGACCTACGCGATCTCGCGCATCAAGGGCTCGATCATCGACGAGCTTCGCTCGATGGACTGGGTTCCGCGCTCGGTTCGCGCGCGGGCGCGCGACATCGAGCGCGCAATCGCCGAGCTCGAGCGGAAGATGATGCGCGCCCCGAACGACGAGGAGATCGCCGGGAAGCTCGGCATCACCGAGGAGGAGTTCCAGGAGTCGCTGCTCGAGATCTCCCGTTCGTCGATCGCCGCCCTCGACGAGCTCTGGTCGAGCTCGGTGAGCGGCGACCCGGTCGCCCTGATCGACACGATCGAGGATCCGGATGCGCCCGAGCCCCAGGCGGCCATGTCCCAGACGGAGCTCAAAGAGGCCCTCGGCGAGGCGATCGCACGACTGCCGGAGCGCGAGAAGCTCGTGGTGACGCTCTACTACTACGAGGAGCTCACCCTGCGCGAGATCGGGGAGGTGCTCGGTGTGACCGAGTCCCGCGTCTCCCAGCTCCACACGAAGGCCATCCTGCGGCTCAAAGCCCGCCTGGGTGGCGGCGCCCAGCACGCCCCGGCCGACGTCTAGCGTCAACCGCCGCCGGGCAGTCGCTAGACTCGCCCATCCATGACCTCATACGAGCCGAGCAAGATCCGCAACGTCGCGGTCATCGGTCACCGAGGCACCGGCAAGACCTCGCTTGTCGAGGCGCTGCTCTTCCAGGGGGGCGCGGTCAACCGGCTGGGGACGGTCGAGCAGCAGACGACGGTGTCCGACTGGGAAGAGGAGGAGCACAAGCGCCAGATGTCGCTTGCGGCCTCCCTGTGCCACCTCGAGTGGCAGGGGCGGAAGATCAACGTGCTCGACACGCCGGGCGACCCCGGGTTCCAGGCCGACACGATCGCCGCGCTGCACGTTGTCGAGGGCGCGATCGTCGTCGTGAGCGCGGTCGCGGGGGTGGAGGTGCAGACCAGCCGGTCCTGGGATCGTTGCGACGAGCTCGGGATCTCCCGGCTCATCCTCGTCAACATGCTCGACCGCGAGCGGGCGGACTTCTTCGGGACCTACGAGCAGCTGCGCTCGCAGCTCTCCGAGCGGTGCATCGCCATCGAGATCCCGATCGGTCAGGAGCACGAGCTCGCGGGCGTCGTCGACCTGCTCCACATGCGCGCCTACGACTCGCCCGAGGGGGAGAAGGAGGGCGAGCCGAAGGAGATTCCGGAGGAGCTTGCGGCCCAGGCGGCGGAGCATCGCGAGAAGCTCGTCGACGCGGTCGTCGAGACGGACGAGAAGGTGATGGAGCGTTACCTCGAGGGGGAGGAGATCACCGGCGACGAGCTGGCCGGGGCGCTGAAGAACGCCGTCGCCAAGGGGGAGCTCTTCCCGGTCGCCTGCGGCGCCGCGACGAAGAACCTCGGCGCGGCCGCGCTGCTCGACCTGCTCGTTGAAGGCGTCCCCTCGCCGGCCAAGAAGCCGCTCGAGATCGCGCCGTCGAACGGCGGCACCACCGCCTTCGTCTTCAAGACGCTCGCGGATCCCTTCGCGGGGCGCATCACGATGTTCCGGGTCCTCTCCGGCCAGCTCAAGGGCGACTCGACGCTGCTGAACGCCAGAACCCGAGGCAAGGAGCGCGTCGGACAGCTCCTCGAGCTCCAGGGCAAGGATCACACCTCGACCGAGGTCTTCGAGGCCGGCGACATCGGGGCCGTGGCGAAGCTGAAGGAGACCGCGACCGGCGATCTGCTGGTCTCCGAGGATCAGCCGGTCGAGCTTCCGAGCCTCGACCTCCCGCAGCCTGTCATGAGCTTCGCGATCACGCCCAAGGCCAAGGGCGACGAGGAGAAGATGGGCCAGGCCCTCCGCCGGCTCGCCGAGGAGGACCAGACGCTCGTCCTCCGCCGGGACGAGCAGACGGGAGAGCAGCTCCTCGCGGGCATGAGCCAAATGCACGTCGAGGTCGCAGTGGAGCGGATGAAGCGCCGCTTCGGCGTCGACGTCGAGCTGCATCAGCCGCGCGTCCCCTACCTCGAGACGATTCGCAAGGAGTCGCGGGCGCAGGGTCGCTACAAGAAGCAGACCGGCGGGCGCGGTCAGTTCGGCGACTGCCAGATCGTGCTCGAGCCACTCGAGGGCCGGGTCGGGTACGAGTTCGTCGACAAGATCGTCGGCGGCGTCATCCCGCAGAGCTTCCGGCCCGCGGTCGACAAGGGAATCCAGTAGGCCATGGTGCACGGTGAGCTCGCGGGGGCCCCGGTCCAGGGTGTGCGCGTGCTACTCGTGGACGGCTCGTACCCCACCGTCGACTCCTCCGAGACGGCGTTCAAGATCGCGGGCTCGATGGCGTTCAAGGCGGCGTACGAGAAGGCAGACCCGGTGCTGCTCGAGCCGATCATGCAGCTCGAGGCGACGGTTCCCGACGAGAGCGTCGGGACCGTGAACGGCGACCTGAACTCCCGGCGCGGGAGACTTCAGGGGATGGACGCGCGAGGTGGCATGACCCTGATTCGGGCCGAGGTGCCGATGTCCGAGGTTCTCACGTACTCGCAGTCGCTCACGTCGATGACGGGCGGGCGCGGCGATTACTCGGTCACGTTCCTCCGGTACGAGGAGGTGCCCGCGCACGTCGCCGAGCGAATCGTCGAGCAGGTCAGGCGCGAGCGCGAGGAGGCGAAGGCGTCGTAGCCATGAGCGCCGTCACCAGGAAGCAGGGCACCTTCCAGACCTGTGCCGTCTGCAGCCGCACGCTGCTCATGGGCGAGCAGGCTTCGCGCTTCAGCCCGCACGGGAACGACCAATGGGTCGACGTTTGCGCCCTCTGCACCGACGTTGCGAACGAGTACGGCTGGCTGAAGGAGGGGACGCCGACCACGCCGTTGGTGGCCGATGCTCCGCGCCGCCGCCGGCGCTTTCCAGGGTTCGGCCTCGGCGCCGCCCTCGACACGCGCCGCCACGAGCCCGCTCCGACGTACTCCGAGCCCGTGCTCCGCCGCCTCTCGGAGCCCGAACAGGCGATGGTCGAAGCCGCTGGCCTCTTCAACGACAGCGCCTATCAGCGGACGATCGCCGGCATCGCCAAGAGCCTGGGCGAGGCCAGGGTGAGCTTCCTGCCGCTCTCGGGCACGAACACCGAGGTCGTCCTCACCGTCGCGTGGGATATCTCGTGGTACCAGTACCGGGTCTTCTTCGACTCGCAGCAGTCCGTTCGTCTGGCGGAGCGTGGCTACGAGCTGGGCGAGCTGGACGAGCGCTTCAAGGGCTGGAACGGCCATCTGGGCCACGATGGGCGCGTCGTGCCCGACATCCCGAAGCTCTGACCCGCGCCCGGGGGCGCACTAGGATGACGTCCAGATGATCTATTGCGTCGTCCCGCCCGAGCTCGAGGATCAGCTGTACGCGAAGCTCGTCGACCACTACAAGGACAACGAGAACGTGACCGTGATCGTCGACCGGCGCACGGGCCCGGACCGGCGGACGGCGGGTGCGAACGCTCCTGGGGGGAAGCGGCAGGTCCGCGACCGGAGGCGCTCCCGGATCCCCGGGACGTTCCCGGCCACCGACGCGCCCGACGACGCCTAGCTTGCTCGTCCGGCTCGTCCTGTGGAGCCTGGCGGACTCGAAGACGACGATCGGCGAGCTCCGGCGCTACCTCCGCGACGAGTCCGTCGACCAGTTCGAAGACGTGCCCGGCCTCCGCTTCAAGGCTTGGATCTCCGACGAGGCGACCGAGCGCTGGGGCGCGGTGTACTTCTGGGAGTCGCGGGAAGCGGCCAACCAGGCCGTGCCGAGCCGCGCCCGCGAGCTGATCGGACAGGACCCCGACATCGGGGAAGAGTTCGAGGTGGAGGCGACCATCGAGGGCCGCTTCGACTTCACGGAGCTCTCCCGGCTCGGCCTCGCCTTCGAGTAGGTCGACTAGGTCTTGACGTCCGGGTCGACCTCGTCTGCGCGGCGGGCGTGAGACTGGGCCGCTTCACGTTCCTGTCTCGCTCGTTCCGCCTGCTCCTCTGCGAGCGCTTCGCGTTCCTCGGCCCGCCGAGCGCGCGCGTCGGCTTCCCCCCGAAGCTCTCCCGCTTCCGAGCGCTTGCTCTCGAGCCTCTTCTCGCGCCCCTTCGTGGCGGCGAGGAGGAGGAAGGCGAGAACGACAACGACTGCGACCACGATCACGATGATCAGCCAGGTGTCCACGGCATTCCTTCCGTCGATTGGCTTCCCCGCCTAGCCTCTTACCCGCGTCCGGCGGCGTGAACCCCCCGGATAGGATGGCGTCGAGATCGATGGAGATGGTTGACCGACAATTACCGCACCCCCGGATGGTGGCCCAGACACGGCGCCAGGCCGCACCCTCGCCCTTGTCAAGGCTTCTAGCCTTGCCTGCGGACGATGGCGCATCTTGGCTCGGTCTGGCCCGTCCCCGCGGGTACGCCAACCACCGATCAACCATCTAGGAGCTAGATGGCGCTGCTCGGCACGAAGGCGTACCGCAACTACATCGGAGGCGAGTGGGTAGAGGCCGTCGGTGGCGACACGTTCGAGACGAAGAACCCGGCGACCGGAGAGGTGCTGGGCGTCTTTCCGAGGTCGACGGCCGAAGATGTAAACCGGGCGGTCGCCGCCGCGCAGGAGGCCTACGAGGGCTGGCGTCTTACGCCCGCGCCGAAGCGAGCCGAGATTCTCTTCCGTGTGGGTCAGTTCTTCATCGAGCACAAGCACGAGCTCACTGAGCTGATGGTGGAGGAGATGGGGAAGGTGCGCGCCGAGGCGGGCGGCGACGTCCAGGAAGCGATCGACATGACGTACTACATGGCTGGCGAAGGTAGGCGTCTCTTCGGCCACACGACACCCTCCGAGCTTCCTGACAAGTTCATGATGAGCGTCCGCATGCCGGTCGGGGTGGTCGGCGCGATCACTCCGTGGAACTTCCCGATCGCCATCCCGAGCTGGAAGATCGCACCCGCGCTGGTCTGCGGTG
>JBPCPR010000156.1:0-3885 GCA_050998925.1 Gaiellaceae bacterium | reverse complement strand
GCGGACCATCGAGTACCTCGAGGCCGACTGCTACCTGCAGGCCCAGGATCTCGAGCTCGAGCCCGACTTGGCCGAGTTGGCCAAGCTCTTCGGCGACCAGGAGGCCGAGCACGCGGTGGCTCTCGCCGACACGGTGACACAGCTCGGCGGCACGCCGGTCGAGCAGCCGACGTTCACGTTCCCGATGGAGGATCAGGCGAGCTTCCTGAAGCTCGCGCAGACCCTCGAGGACACCGGCGTCAGCGCCTACAACGGCGCCGGCCCCGCGATCGAATCCAAGGAGGTCCTCGCGGCTGCCGGCTCGATCGTTCAGATCGAAGCTCGCCACGCTGCGGCGATCCGCCTTCTGAACGAGGACAATCCCGCACCCGATGCATTCGACGAAACGCTCGAGATGCAGGCGGTGCTGGATGCAGTTCAGCCGTTCATCAAGGCATAGAGATAGCGCTGCGAGAAGGGCGCGGTCGGCATGCCGGCTGCGCCCTCTTCGTCTTTCAGACGGTACTCAGTGCGTGTGGCCGTGCCCGCCAACCGCGAGCGTGAGCGCGAGGACGAACGCGAAGCCGAAGTACGCAAGCGCGAGATCCCCGGGCCTGGTTGCCGGCTTCGAGCGGAGCAGCCAGAGCGAGAGTGCGAGGCCGGTCGCCTCCACGATCTTGGTGGCCGCTGAGAGCACGTCGAAGGGGTCGTTCCGGAAGAGGACGTAGCCGACCAGCAGGGAGGCGAAGAGCGCCGCGCCAACGATCGCGGGCAAGGCGGCGTCGGGCCGGATCGCGAGGGCTGCGGCAGTCAGGGTCAGGGCGGCGGCTGCAAGCCCGAACGAGATGCCGATCGCACGCGAGTCCTCGTAGTGCTGGGGGGTCAGGCCCACGTGGACCCCGGTCGAGACGCCGGCCGCTGCGATGACGAGCAGGCGTGCGTTCACCCAGGCGCCCACGACCGGAAGCGTACTGGCCGCTCCTGGTGCCTCAGGGGCAATCATCGGACTCGACACGTCCGCAAATCGTCGTCGGCGTCCGAACGGTTCTTGGTCTCAGGCGAGCTGGACACCCCGGGTCTCGCGCCCCAGAAGCGTCACGAGGCCCCCGGCGACCATGACGGCGGCCACGAAGCCGAGCGACCAGGTGGTGGAGCCGGTCGCGTCGATCAGGTATCCGAAGAGGTAGGGGCCGCCGATCGCGGCGCCCTTGCCGACGCCTTCCACCATTCCGAACGCGCTCGAGCGGAGCCGCGTCGGGAAGAGCTCGGAGGTGTAGGGGTAGACGGCACCCCAGGCGCCCAGGTTGAAGAAGCCGACGAAGAAGAGCGCGGCGACGTAGACCGCCGTCGAGTCCGCGAACGCGAACGTGAGGGCGCTAGCGCCACCGAGGACGAGGAACGTGGCCAGTGTCGGCTTTCGCCCCCAGGCCTCGACGAGCCAGATCGCGGCCGCGTAGCCGGGAAACTGGGCAAGCGCCACGAGGGCGAGGAGGACGTACACGTTCAGGTCGAAGGCTCCCTCGGCTCCGAGCACCCCGGGCAACCAGATGAAGAGCCCGTAGTACGAGATGTTGAGTGCGATCCAGACGAGCACGATGAGGGCGGAACGCTTGCGGAGCGTGGCGCCGACGAGCTCGCGCACCGACGAGCGCTGCTCGACCGGCGCTGCCAGAGACTCCGCCTTCACGTCTCTGCCGGTGATCTCGGTGAGCACTGCCGCCGCCTCGGTCACGCGCCCCTGTCGAGCCAGAAAATACGGGCTCTCGGGCAGGGTGCGACGCACCACGTAGGCCAGGAACGCCGGAAAGGCGGCGGCGACGAACAGCCATCTCCACTCGTTCCCGAGCTGGTCGAGGAAGACCCAGGAGAGGCCGACCGCGATCAGGAGCCCGAAGGGCCAGAAGAAGTCCAGGAACGCCAGGAAGCGGCCACGACGCTGTGGCGGCAGGTACTCCGCGAGGATCGAGGGGTCGACGACGAGCATCCCGCCGAGTCCGATGCCTGCGAGAAAGCGAAAGCCGAAGACCGAGGCGGGGCCCCAGGCGAGCGCGGTCAGCGCCGTGAAGGCCGCATACCAGAGAATCGAGGCCTGGAAGATCCGGCGCCGGCCGATCCGGTCAGCCGCGCGGCCGAGGATGATGCTGCCGACGAGGGATCCCGCGAGCGCCGACGCGCCGATCCAGCCGAGCCAGGTGCTCGAGAGCCCCCACTCGGCGCCGAAGACCGGCAGCGTGAAGCCGACGAGTAGGATCTCCATCGCGACGAACGTCCACGCGACCCCGGTGACGACGACCGCACGGCGGTGGAAGCGCGTGAACCCACCTTCGCGGAGGACGTCCTCGACCTGGACGGCTCGCGTCCGGGGAGGGGCCGCGACGACTGTCATGTCACCATCTAGACCTGAGCGGGACTGCGGCTCTCGACGAGGTCGTCGACGGTCGTGATCCGCGCGGCGTAGGTCGATTCGAGGTACTCGAGCGCCTGGTCTTCGTCGACCCCGTCGAACGCGCAGACGGCATCGCGAGGGATCGCGATCTCGTAGCCGCGGATGAGCGCCCCGTACGAGGAATGGCGCACGCAGATATGCGTGTGCTGTCCGGTGATGACGACCTCGTCCACGCCGAGCTCGCGAAGCTGCTCGTCGAGGCCGGTGCCGTCGAACGCTCCATAGCCGCGCTTCGGAGAGATGATCTCCCCAGCGCGGGCCTCGAGGGCCGGAATCACCTGGGCGCCGGGCGTGCCCTCCATGGCGTGCTCTCCCCAGACCTTCAGCTCGGGGTCGTCGGCGTGGTGGGCGTCGTTCGAGAACACGACAGCCCAGCCGTTCTCCCGGGCATGCGAGAGGAGACGCCCTAGCGGCTTCACGATCTCCTGCGCCCGCGGGTTGGCGAGCTCGCCGTCGACGAAGTCGTTCAGCATGTCCACGATGATCAAAGCCTTCATGAGGTTGCCTCCCGGGAGGTTTACGACTATAAGTCGATAACTAATGCAGAAGTCTACCAGACCGATCTCACCCCGCCATGAGGCGCTTGCCGTCGTGCTTCAGGTGCGAGAGGGCGAGCTCCAGGTTCTCCTCTGGCAACGTGCCCGGGAACCGTTCCTCGGAGCCTGGGCCCTGCCGGGCGGCTACCTGGACGAGGGTGAGACGCTCGAGGAGTCGATCCGGCGCCACCTGGCGACGAAGGTCGACGTCCGCGAGCTTTCCCACCTGGAGCAATTGATCACGCTCGGCGACCCCGGTCGCCACCCCGACGCCTGGGTTCTGGGGACCGCGTACCTCGGCCTCGTCCCGGAGCACATCGACCCGGCCGTGCCCGCCGACACGGGGTGGCATCCCGTGGGCGACCTGCCGCCTCTCGCCTTCGACCACGGCGAGGTCGTCCTCGCGGGTCGCGAGCGGCTTCGGGCCAAGCTCTCGTACACGAACATCGGCTTCGCCCTGGCGCCTCCCAGCTTCACGATCTCCGAGCTTCGGACGATCTACCTGGCCGCGCTCGGGCACGACGTCTCGGCGACGAACCTCCAGCGGGTCCTGCTCCGCCGGCGGCTCCTCGAGCCGACCGGGGAGGCGCGGCCACCCGGAAGCAGCGGCGGCCGCCCGGCCGCGATGTTCCGCTTCCGGAGCGGCCGGCTCGAGGTCACCGACCAGTTCGCGGTTCTGCGTCCACCGGGGGTTCGGTGAACCGGACGGTCGTCTAGACTCCCCTCGATGTGGCTCACCATCTGGTTCATGGTGATCCTGAAGATCCCCATCGCCTACCTCGCGTACGTGATCTGGTGGGCTGTCAAGGATCCGCCGGAGCCCCGGCCCGAGATCGCCGTCGCCGTCCGGCCGCTGCCGAACGACGACCTCCCCGGCAGGCTGCGGCCACACAGGGGTAGCTGCCGCCCCGATCCCGCCCGCGG
>JBPCPR010000196.1:0-13478 GCA_050998925.1 Gaiellaceae bacterium | reverse complement strand
GCGCGATCCTCAGGTCGACGCCGTCGAGGACGGGCGGCCCGGAGTCGTAGGTGAACCCGACGTCCCGGAGCTCGACCGCTAGCGGCACCCGAGCGCCTCCCGCAGGGCGGCGAGGTTGTCGCGCATGACCGAGAAGTAGTCCTCGCCGCGGCTCAGCTCCTCCTCGGTCAGCCCTTCCAGCGGGTTCAGCACCGCGGTGCGCGCGCCGGTCTCGCGAGCGACCGTCTCGGCGAGATCGGGCGAGACGAGCGTCTCGAAGAAGACCGTCGTCGCCCCGTGCTCGCTCACCTCGCCGATCACGCGCTCCAGCTCCCGCGGGGTCGGCTCAGCCTCTGGCGACAGTCCGGTGAGCGCGATCTGCTCGAGGCCGTAGCGCTCCGCCAGGTAACCGAAAGCGGCGTGGCTGGTGACGATCTCGTTCCGCTCGCAGTCGGCGAGTGCCGCTCGGAGCTCCGCGTCCAGCTGCGAGAGCTCGCCCTCGAGCGCAACCGCGGCCTGCGGACGGCCAAGCGCGGCGCCGATCCGCTCGACGATCGCGGCGTAACGGGTCGGATCGAGCCACACGTGTGGATCGAGCGCCTCCTCGTGCCCATCGCCCTCGTGGTGGTCGTCGTCTCCTGCTTCCTCGCTGAGATCGAGGCCCTCGAGCAGATCGAACGACTCGCCGCTCGCGCTCTCGATGGCCCGCTCCAGCGCCGGCTGGAACCCCGAGCCGAGATAGAGGACCAGATCGGCGGAGCGCACGCCCTCGATCTCGCGGGCCGAAAGCTCCACGTCATGCGGCTCGGCGCCAGGCGGCGTCAGGTTCGAGACGGAGACGGCATCCCTGCCCACCCGCTCCGCCGCGTCGAAAAGGGGGTAGAAGGCTGTCACGACGTCGACTCGATCGCCACTCGAAGCCGAGCCGCCGCAGCCGGCGACGAGGATGATCGAAAGAATGAGAATGATTCTCGTACGCATCTAGCGCTAGGCTATCGAGTCGATGAGAAGCGGGCAACCCGAGCACGACACCGAGGCGCTGCTGCGTGCACACGGCCTGCGCGCTACCCCCCAGCGCGTCGGAGTCCTCGACGAACTGGTACGCGAGCCGAACGACGTGACCGCGCAGCAGCTCTACGATCGGCTGCGCGGCAGCGGCCTGCCGGTGGGGCTGGCAACCGTCTACCGCGCGCTCGACGCGCTCGCGGAGGCCGGCATCATCGAGCCACTCACTCACTTCCGCGACACGCTCTGCTACCGCCTCTGTCGCGAAGGCCACCATCACCACCTCGTCTGCTCCGAGTGCCACGCGATCATCGAGCTTCGGGACTGCGAGCTCGAGGAGCCACTCGCCCTTGCGGCCGCGGAGCACGGATTCGTCGCGACCGGACACCAGCTCGAGGTCACGGGCCTGTGCGCGGCCTGCGGCGGCGGCGATGGCGTCGCCGCGTGAGACGTGGCGAACGGCGCCCTCGCCTTCGTCGAGCACACGGCTAGATGGTTGATCTAGGTTGCTGAGATCTCGAGCGCGAGCAGGTCCTCGACGGTCTCCCGGCGGCGGATGACGCGCGCCGCGCCGTCCGCGACGAGCACCGCGGCCGGGCGCGGGACGGCGTTGTAGTTCGAGCCCATGCCGAGCGTGTAGGCCCCCGTGGTGGGGACGGCGAGGAGGTCTCCCCGCCGGGGCTCGGGCAGGGCGACGCGCTCGATGAGGACGTCGCCGGACTCGCAGTGCTTCCCGCAGACTGCGTACGCGCCCGCTGCGGGCTCGTTCGCACGATTCGCGAGGAGAGCGCTGTAGTGGGCTCCGTAGAGCTGCGGCCGCGGGTTGTCCGACATGCCGCCGTCGATCGCCACGTAGGTGACCCTCTCGCTCGCCCGCTTGACGACGCCGACCCGGTAGAGCGTCACTCCCGCTCGTCCGACGAGGGATCGGCCGGGCTCGAGGACGAGCGCCGGCAGTGGAAGATCGTGGAGGCGCCAGGCGTGCTCGACCCGCCCGACGAGCGCGGAGACGAAGTCCTCGATGGCCGGCGGCGCCTCGTCGGGGACATACTGGACGCCCAGTCCGCCGCCCAGGTCGACGACGGCCGGCGTCCAGCCGAGCTCGGCCCGGCAGTCCGCTGCAAACCCCGCCAGCCATTCGACGCTCGTTCGCGCCGCCTGCAGGCCGAGGAGCTGCGAGCCGATGTGCACGTGCAGACCCGCGACTTCGAGCCCGGCGGCCAGGGCTTCGCCGATTGCCTGGAGGGCCTGGTCGGGAGGAAGACCGAACTTGGATCCGAGCTGGCCGGTCGTGATCGACGCGTGCGTGTCAGCCTCGATCCCGGGCGTGACTCGCACGAGCACGCGCTGAACGCCCGCGGTCGCCGCCCGCTCGACCTCGTCGAGGGCATCGAGGACGACGTAGAGCGCTCGCCCCCGGGCGGCGGCCCGCAGCTCCTCGTCGCTCTTGTTGTTCCCGTGGACGACGATGCGCTCGCCCGGGATGCCGGCGGCGAGGGCGTAGGCGAGCTCACCCTGCGTCGAGACGTCGGCGCCGAGGCCCTCGCTCGCGAAGAGCTCGAGCAGGGCGACGCTCGGGAAGGCCTTGACGCCGTAGACGAGGAGCGCCTCCGGCGCCGCGCGCCGGTACGTGTCCGCGCAGGCGCGAATCGTGTTCGCGCAGTAGACGACGAGTGGGGTGCCGAACTCCCCGGCGAGCTCCGAGGCGCCCAGGCCACCAACGGTGAGCTCGCCGTCCTCGACGGCTGCGGTGTCGGGAAAGAGCTCAAGCACCGAAGCGAAGTCTCGCTGCTGCGAGCGCTCCGCGGACGCCTCCCGGTCCAGGAGCAGCTCGTGCCACGGGCTCGCCGGGGGCCGTGAAGCGCCCGTCGCGAATCGCGGCCGCGATCTGCTCGTGTGCGTCCCGGAAGGACACGCCCTCGAGCACGAGCGCCTCGGCCGCATCCGTCGCGCGGAGCGCCGGGTCGGCGGCGGCCGACGCGAGGCGCACCCGGTCGAGCTCGAGTCCCTCGACGAGAGCCGCGAGAGCCGCGAGCGAGGCGCGCGTGTCGCGCCGGGCCGCGAACACCGGCTCCTTGTCCTCCTGCAGGTCGCGGTTGTACGCGAGCGGAAGGCCCTTCATGGTCGCGAGGAGGCCGGCGAGGCGTCCGAGGGCAGCTCCCGCCTTACCGCGGGCGAGCTCGGCGACGTCGGGATTGAGCTTCTGGGGCATCATCGAGGAGCCCGTGGCCGCTTCCTCGGGCAGGCGAGCGAAGGCGAACTCGCTGGACGCCTAGAGGCAGATCTCCTCGCCGATCCGCGACAGGTGCGAGAAGAGGACTGCACATGCATAGAGGTAGTCGAGGGCGAAGTCCCGGTCGGCGACGGCGTCGATCGAGTTTCGCATCGACTCGGGCGGCGCGGGGAGCGGAAGGGTCGAGCCGGCGAGGGCTCCCGCGCCGAGAGGAGACGGGCGCGCGTGCTCGTTTGCGAAAGCGAAGCGGGCTCGGTCGCGTTCGAGCATCTCGACCCAAGCGAGCAGGTGGTGACCGACGGTGACGGGCTGCGCACGCTGGAGGTGCGTGTAGCCGGGCATCGGAGTCTCCGCCTCGGTCTCGGCCTGGTCGAGGACAATGCGCGCGAAGCGCTCGATCGCGGCGACCGCCTCCCGGCACGCGTCCGCGACGTAGAGCCGGAGGGCCGCGGCCACCTGGTCGTTTCGTGACCGCCCCGCGTGGATCTTGCGACCCACGGGGCCGAGCAAGCGCTCGAGGGCCGTGTGGACGTCCTCGTCCTCTCGCGTCAACAGGGCTGCGCCTTCCTCGCGAACGTAAGCAAGCCTCGACTCGGCCTCGGCGAGCTCCTCGGCGGAGATCAGCCCGGCAGCCTCCAGCCGGCGCGCGTGGACAAGCGTCCCCTCGCAGTCGTAGGGGAGGAGCTCGGCATCGGGAGCGCGGAGGAACTCCCCCACGTCGGGCAGGAGCGCCCCCTCGACCCGCGCGGCCCAGAGGGTCATACGGCAGCGCGCCGGCGGGCCCGGGCTGCGGCGAGCTCGGTCTCGGGCGCGGCGATCCGGACGAAGCCCTCGGCCGCGGCGTGCGGGAACGTCTCGCCCGCGCCGTACGAGGCGAGCGTCTCGGCATAGAGCGCGTGCGGCGAGCGGCGGCCGTTCACGACGGCCGCGGCAGCACGAAGGTGGAGCCGCACTTCGCCCGTGACGAGAGCCTGGGTGGCTTCGACGAACGCGTCGATCGCCTCGCGGGCCGGGCTGAACCAGTGACCCTCGTAGACGAGCGTCGCCCACCGGTCCTCGAGGAGGCGCTTCGTCTCGAGCTCGGCACGAGTGAGGACGAGATCCTCGAGCGCCTGGTGGGCCTCGATCAGGACAAGTGCCGCCGGCGCCTCGTAGAGCTCGCGGCTCTTGATGCCGACGGCGCGGTTCTCGATCATGTCGATCCGCCCGATGCCGTAGGCGCCCGCGCGGGCGTTGAGCTCCGCGACGAGGTCGGCGAGCCCAAGCTCCTCGCCGTCGAGCGCGACCGGGAGGCCCTCCTGGAAGGCGACGACGAGCTCCTGCGGCGGGGGAGCGGAGCCGGGGTCGGCCGTCAGCTCGAAGGCCTCCTCGGGCGGCGCCGCCCAGGGATCCTCGAGCGAGCCCGCCTCGATCGAGCGGCCGAGGAGGTTCGCGTCGATCGAGTAAGGGGATTCGGACGTGGCGGAGACCGGGATCGCGCGTGAGTGGGCGTAGGCGATCTCCTCCTCGCGCGTCCAGATGCGGTCGCGGAGGGGCGCGATGACGCGGACGCCCGGGTAGTTCGCCCGAAAGGCGAGCTCGAACCGGAGCTGGTCGTTCCCCTTGCCCGTACAGCCGTGTACGACGGCCTCGGCGCCGAGCTCGAGTGCGAGCGAGGCCACCGCCTCGGCGATCACCGGTCGCGAGAGGGCCGAGACGAGCGGATACTTGCCTTCGTAGAGGGCGTTCGCCTTGAGCGCCCGTGCGACCTGCTCGGCGGCAAACTCCTCCCGCCGGTCGACGACGATGACATCGTCTGCGCCGGCCGCGCGCCCGCGCGCAACGGCGGGCGCGATCTCGACCTCCTGGCCGACGTCGACGAGCACGGCGACCACCTCGTCGAAGCCGTAATCCTCCCGGAGCCACGCGAGCGCGCAGCTCGTATCGAGCCCGCCCGAGAACGCGAGCACGGCGGTAGCGCCCATCACGCAGCTCCTTCCAGCAGGTGCTCTCCGAGCTCGGAGCGGAGCGCAGCGCCCGACGTGCCCTCGCGGGCCACGACCAGGATCGTGTTCTCGCCCGCGACCGTGCCGAGTACGCGTGGGTGGTCCGCCTCGTCGATCGCTTGCGCAAGCGCGCTCGCGTAGCCCGGCGGCGTGAGGACAAGGACGAAGTTCCCGCTCGCTTCGAGCGAGCGTGCCCACCGCCGCACCGCGGCCCCGAGCTCTCTGAGGCGATCTCGGTCGGGGGTGCCGGGAAGGGCGTAGACGAGCCGTCCGCTCGGCGCTCGCACCTTGACGAGCCCGAGCTCGTGGACGTCACGCGAGACCGTCGTCTGGACGACGTCGTAGCCGGCTTCGTGCAGCGCTTCCGCGAGCTCCCGCTGCGTCGAGACGGCCCGCTCGCGGATCAGGCGCAGGATCGCGCCCTGACGCTCGCGCCGGATCACGCCAGAGCCTCTGAAAGAACGTCGAGCGCAGTCGAGTCCACCGGAAGATCAATTATGCAGATATTCAGACTATTATGCAATCTACGTCGAACCGGCGAGCCTTTGCCGACGCATCGACGCTGCCTTGTCGACGGCGCGTGACACGGTTATAGACTCAGCCCCCGAGCTCACCCTAGGAGGCCCTCATGCTTCGCTCGCTCTCCGCGGTTTGCGCCGCGCTCCTGCTTCTCCTCGTCGCCGCCGGCTGCGGTGGGGACGACGACGCAGACGGGGAAGGCAGCGGCGACACGGCCGCGCAAACCGGTGGCGAGACAGCCGAGGGCGAGGCGATCAAGGTCGGCTTCATGTACATCGGCCCGCCCGGGGACGCCGGCTGGACCTTCGAGCACGACGAAGCGCGCAAGTACGTGGAGGAGCAGCTGCCGAACGTGGAGACGACCTTCCTCGACAGCGTTCCGGAGGCGAACTCGGGCCCGGCCATCGACCAGCTCATCGCACAGGGGAACAAGCTCATCTACGCGACGAGCTTCGGCTACGGCGACACGGTGATCCAGAAGGCGCAGCAGCATCCGGACGTGCTCTTCGAGCACGCAACCGGCTTCCAGCGGGCCGACAACGTCTCGACCTACTTCGTCCAGCACTGGGAGCCATCGTTCCTCCTCGGGGTGATCGCCGGCCGGATGACGAAGTCGAATCGGCTCGGGTACGTCGGCTCGTTCCCGATCCCGGAGGTGATCCGGGACGTGAACTCCTTCACGCTGGGCGCCCAGAGCGTGAACCCCGACGTCAAGGTGCAGATGGTCTTCATCAGCACGTGGTTCGACCCGCCGAAGGAAAAGCAGGCGGCGAAGTCTCTGATCGACGCTGGCGCGGACGTTCTCTTCGGGATCGAGGACAGCCCCTCCGTGCTCCAGGAGGCCGAGGCGAACGGTGTCTACGCGGCGACCTGGAACTCCGACATGACCCGCTTCGGACCGAAGGCGTTCCTCTCGGCCGTGGTCCTGAACTGGGGCGAGCACTACGTCGAACGCGTCGAAGCCGCGCTCGACGGCTCGTGGGAGTCCGAGGACTACTGGGGGACTCTCGAAGAGGGCGCGGTGGAGCTCGCCCCGTACGGCGAGTCCGTTCCGCAGGACGTGCGCGACGAAGTCGACGAGATGCTCGCGGGCTTCAAGGACGGAAGCTTCAAGCCGTTCGTGGGGCCGATCGCAGACCAGACCGGCAAGGTTCGCTTCGAAGAAGGGCACGAGATCACCTTCGAGGAGTTCGTCGAGTGGAACTGGTTCGTCGAGGGCGTCGAGGGCAAGCTGCCCGGCTAGGCCACAGGGAGGACTGACGTGAACTACGAGGAGTACCTGCGGCGGGTTCCGAAGGTCGAGCTGCACTGCCATTTCGAAGGGACGGTGCGGCCACAGACCTTCGCGGACCTGGCGAAGAAGCACGGCGTCGAGCTGCCGACCCAGGAAGCAGACAAGCTCTACGACTACGACTCGATCTACGAGTTCCTGAAGATCTTCGCGATGGTCTCCTCGACGTTGCGCGACCAGGAGGACTTCGCGCGGGCTGCCTTCGAGTCGATCGAGGACGGCGTCCAGCTCGGGAACCTCAAGTACCGGGAGATGTTCTTCAACCCGACGCTGCACACGCGGCGCGGGATCCCCTACAAGACCGTGGTCGACGGGCTCGTCGACGGTGTCCGGCAAGCCGAGCGGGAGCTGGGCGTGAAGTGCCGGCTGATCGCGGACGTCTACCGTCAGGACCCCCCCGAGATGGCGAGGGAGATGGTGGAGCAGGTGCGCGAGCACCGCCCCGACGAGGTGATCGGTCTGGGGATGGACGGTGCGGAGGCCCCGGACCCGCCCGAGAAGTTCGTCGAGTCGTATCGCCTCGCGAAGGAGGGAGGGCTGCGCCTGACCGCGCACGCCTGCGAGGACGCGCCGGCGAAGAACGTCGCGACGTGCCTGGACGTCCTGGGCGTCGAGCGCATCGACCACGGCTACCACGTGCTCGGCGACCCCGAGCTCGTGAAGCGGACGCGCGACGAGGGCATCACGTACACGGTCTGCCCCACGGCGACCGCCGTCTGCTACTTCGAGGCGGACGACCTCACGAAGCACCCGATCCGGCAGATGGCCGACGAGGGTCTGAAGATCATGCTCAACTCGGACGACCCGCCCATGTTCCACACCGACATCGGCACGGAGTACGTCGGCATGGTGCAAGCGGCCGAGTGGGGACCGGAGCGCGTGCGCGAGTTCGTCATGAACGGGATCGACGGCTCCTGGACCTCGGACGACGAGAAGCGCCAACTGCGGCAGGAGTTCGAGGGCGAACTCGACGACCTGGACGCACAGCTCGAGCGCTGACGGAGGAGCCTCAGCCGTCGCGGACGTACGGGACGCCGAGCGCGTCTGGGGCGCCGAGCCGCTTGCGCGTACCGAGGAGCGTTACGACGACGAGGACGACGAGCGTCGCGATGTAGGGGATCATCCCGAGGACGGTCGACGGGACGTCCACGCCGATGATCTGCGCCCGAAACGCGAGCACGTCGAGCGCTCCGAAGAAGTAGGCGCCGAGGAGGACCCGCAGCGGGCTCCAGGTCGCGAAGATCACGAGCGCGAGGGCGATCCACCCCCGTCCGGCCGTCATGCCTTCGGACCACCCCGGCGACTCGGCCAGGGAGAACGAGGCTCCCGCGAGCCCTGCAAGGGCGCCGCCGAAGAGGACGGCGCCATAGCGGTAGAGCGTCACCGACACGCCCATTGCGTCGGCCGCCGCCGGGTTCTCGCCGGCCGCTCGCAGGTGCAGCCCGAGCCGCGTGTGGCGGAGGATCCACCACACGACCGGGGCGAGCACGAACCCTAGGTAGACAAGGACGTGCTGGTCGAACAGGATCTCGCCGATGCCGGGGATCGACCCGAGGAGCGGCAGCTTCTCGTCCTCGAAGCTGGCTCGCGCCGGGACGCCGACGACCGAGCGCCCGAGGAGAGCAGCCAGGCCGGCGCCCGCGATCGTGATCCCGAGGCCGGAGATGATCTGATTCGCGCGGAGCGTGACCGAGAAGAACGCGTGGACGGCGGCGATCGCGGCTCCGGCGGCAAGCGCTGCGGCCACACCGGCGAGCAAGGAGCCGGTCCTGTTCATGGCGAGGAAGCCAGTCACGGCCCCGATGAGCATCATCCCCTCGATGCCGAGGTTGATGACGCCGGCCCGCTCGGCGACGACCTCGCCGAGCGCGGCGAAGAGCAAGGGCGTGCCTGCCGCGACGGCCGCAGTCAGAAGCGTGGTCAGGGTATGGACGGCTCCTCCTTCTCGAGCGCCTCCAGCCGGTGACGGCCGCGGAAGCGTCCCGGGATCCACGGGGTCAGGCGCGCACCGGTGAGTGTCGATCCGGCCAGGGCGCAGAAGAGGATCAGCCCCTGGAGGAGGAGCACGAACGACTGTGGCACCCCGAGCGTCTGGAGGCCGAAACCGCCGACGACGAAGCCGGCGAAGAGAAAGGCGACGCCGAGGGTGCCGAGGAGGCTCGCGCCGGCGAGCGCCGCGATCAGGATCGCCATGTAGCCGTACCCCGGGCTGATCCCCTGCCGTAACCGCCCGAAGCTCATGGAGACCTCGACCATCCCGGCCACGCCGGCGAGCGCTCCCCCGACGAGCATGATCACGACGATGTTCCGCGCAGTGGACATGCCTGCGACTCGCGCCGCCTCGGGGCTGGCACCGATCATCCGCACCTCGAAGCCCCACTTCGAGCGTTGGAGGGCCAGGAGCAAGATCCCGGCGGCAACGAGCGGAAAGAAGACGCCGACGTGGAGGAGGCTCTCTCCGAGCCGCGGTAGGAACGCTCCGGGGCCGAAGACGTCCGTGACGGGGAAGTTGAAGCTCTCGGCGCTCCGCCACGGACCCGTCACGAGGTAGACGACGGCGAGGATCGCGACGTAGTTCAAGAGCAGGGTCGTGATGATCTCGTTCACGCCCCAGAGCGCGCGCGGAATCGCGGCGATCAGGGCCCAGGCAGCGCCGGCGACCATCGCCGCGCCCACCATGAGCGGCAGGAGAACGGGCGCCGAAGCCGTGGAGAAGGTGAGAGCCGCCCAGGTCGCGCCGATCGCGCCGGCATGGACCTGCCCCTCCGCGCCGATGTTCCAGCGCCGCATGCGCAGGCAGACCGCGACGGCAAGACCCGTCAGCGCGAGCGGAATCGTCTTCAGCGCGGTCTGCGTGAGCGCGAACTCGGAGCCGAACGCTCCCCGCAGGAGCGAGGAGAGCCCCTCGTACGGCGAGACGCCGATCGCCGCGAGGACGAGTCCCGACAGCGCGAGGCCGACCGCGACTGCGAGGAGCTGGACCCCGAAAGATCGAAGCGAGCGTCGGAAGGACGTCACGCGGAGCGACCGGCCATCAGGAGCCCGACCTCCTCCTCGTCCACCTCTTGGGCCGTGAACGTCCCCATGATGCGCCCCTCGTAGATGACCGCGATCCGGTCGGAGATGCGCGCCAGCTCGTCCAGGTCCTCGCTGATCACGAGCACCGCCCGCCCTGCGTCCCGCTGCTCGATCAAGAGGCGCCGGGTTGCCTCGGCCGCGCTCACGTCGAGTCCGCGGGTCGGCTGCGCTGCGATCAGGAGGCGGGGGTCGGCCGAGATCTCGCGCGCGCGGACGACCTTCTGCACGTTGCCGCCGGAGAGCGAGGCCACCGGCGCGTCGAGGTCGGCGCCACGGATGTCGAAGCGCTTCGCCAGTTCCTCGGCCACGTCTCTGGCTCCCCGGCGGTCGAGGAAGAAGCGACCGGCCACGGGGCGGCGGCGATAGCGCTTCGCGATCAGGTTCTCGGCGATCGAGAGCGCGGGAGCGACCCCGTGGCGCAGCCGGTCTTCCGGGCAGTAGCCGATTCCGGCGGCGATTCGGCGCGGGATCGACCAGCGCGAGACGTCATCGCCCTCGAAGAGCACCCGCCCGCCGGAAAGCGGACGAAGCCCGACGACGACCTCGGCGACCGCGAGCTGCCCGTTGCCGGCCACGCCGGCGAGGCCGAGGATCTCGCCCGCGCGCACCTCGAGCTCGACGCCGCCGAGGGCGGGGAGCCCGCGGTCGTCTGCCGCTTCGACCGCTTCGAGCCGCAGGACGGGCGGCCCGGCCTCGCGGTCGCCGCGAGCCGCGGCCTGCGGAAGGTCCTGGCCGATCATCATCCGGGCCAGCTCGCCCTGCGTCGTCTCCGCCGTCGCGACCGTGGCGACGTTCCGGCCGCGACGGAGCACCGTGATCCGGTCGGCTACGGCCATGACCTCGTCGAGCTTGTGGCTGATGAAGACGATGCCCCGTCCTTCTTCGGCCATGCGCCGCAGGCTCTCGAAGAGGCCGAGGGATTCCTGCGGCGTCAGGACGGCGGTCGGCTCGTCCAGGATGAGGATCCGAGCGCCGCGATAGAGGTTCTTCAGGATCTCCACCCGCTGCTGCTCACCGACGGACAGGTGCCACACGGGCCGGTCCGCCTGAACCGGCATCCGGTAGGTCTCCGACAGGCGTGCGATCTCGCGCTCGAGTGGCCGCGGTCGCAGGAGCACCTTCGGCGTGCGCCAGCCGAGGGTGACGTTCTCGGCCACCGTGAAGCGGTCGACGAGGCGGAAGTGCTGGTGGACCATCCCGATTCCGCGATCGATCGCACCGCGCGGAGAGCGAACCGGCGAGTCGTCGCCGAGGATCTCGATCGTGCCCGCCTCTGGACGGGCGAGCCCTGCGAGGACGTTCATGAGCGTCGTCTTCCCGGCGCCGTTCTCGCCGAGCAGCGCATGGATCTCGCCCGACCTGAGCTCGAAGTCGACTCCGTCGTTCGCGCGGACGCCTGGAAACTCCTTGACGATCCCGCGCAGCGCGACGAGCGGCGGCTCGGCGCTCATGCCACGAGCGTCGGGACGAGCTTGAACGTGACGCCGTCGACCAGGCCGCGGTTCGTGAGGCGAAGGGCGGGGATCACGCCGAGCGAGAGGAACGAGACCAGCATGTAGGGCGACTCGAGCCGCGAGCCGAGCGCGTTGTAGGCAGCGTCGAGCGCCCGCAACTGCTCGGCGATCTCGGCGACCGGGCGGTCCGAGACGAGGCCTGCGATCGGCAGGGCGACGAGGGCCAGCACCTCGCCGTCGGCGACGGCAACCATGCCGCCGCCTGTCTCGTGCAGCCGGTCGACGGCGAAGAGCATGTCGGCGTCGTTCATCCCGACGACGAGCAGGTTGTGGTTGTCGTGCGCGACGCTCGAGGCGACGGCGCCTCGCTCGAGCCCGAGGCCGCGGACGAAGCCGAGGCCGATCGTCCCGGGCCCCCCGTGGCGCTCGATGCTCGCCGCTTTGGCGAGGTCGAGCTCGACCGAGGCCGGCACCTCGCCTTCGACGACCGGCGCCTCGAGGACGAGGTGCTCCGTGTTGACGGTCTGCGAGGCGATCCCGATCGCGCGAACGCGCGCAACCTCGCCGCTCGCCTCGATGCGGAGGTCGGACGTCGTCAGCGGGCGAGCGAGGCGGATGGAGTCGAAGGCCTCGGGCGGATAGGCGAACGCCGGGAGCTCTCCGACCTCCCGTCCGTCGACCAGGACGCGGTGCGGACGCAAGTCACCGAGGTTCTCGACGAAGAGGATGTCGGCGCAGCGTCCGGGCGCGATCGAGCCGACATCGTGTCGGAGGCCGAAGTACTCGGCTCCGTTCACGGTCGCCATCTGGATCGCCACGAGCGGCTCGACCCCCGCTTCGACGGCAGTCCGAACGGCCCGGTTCAGGTGCCCCTCGGTGACGATGGTCTCCGGGTGGACGTCGTCGGTCACGAGCAGGCAGTGGCGAGGGTCGACACAGTCCTCGGTCAGGACGCGCGCGAGCTCGGTCACGTTCCGGAAGGTGGAACCGTCCCGGAACTGGACCCACATCCCGGCCCGGAGCTTGGCGAGCGCGTCCTCCCTGGTGGTCGTCTCGTGGTCGGAGTCGATGCCGGCGGCAGCGTAGGCCTGCAGGCGGTGGTCTCGCCACCCGGTGAGGCTCCAGTGACCCGTCACCGGCTTACCCACCTCCAGCGTGGCCGCGATTACCCCATGGACGATGTCGTCGCCGGCGAGGACGCCAGGCATGTTCATCATCTCGCCGAGGCCCGCCGCGCCGGGCCAGGCGAGCGCAGTCCGGATCTCCTCCGGACCGAGCGTCGCGCCCGCGTCCTCGAAGCCCGGCAGCGCAGGCACGCAGGACGGGACCGCGAGGAAGACCTTGAGCGGGAGCGGCCTGCCCTCCTCGAGGAACCAGCGCATGCCGTCCAGCCCGAAGACGTTCGCCATCTCGTGGTTGTCGATGAAGACCGTCGTCGTCCCGTGTGGCAGGACCGCCTGCGCGAACCCGGTGACCGTGACCATCACGGACTCGATGTGGAGGTGCGTGTCGACGAGGCCGGGAACGAGGTGCGCGCCGTCCGCCTCGATCGTCTCCGTGTCGGGGCCGACGGTGTGCGACGTGTCGCCGAACATCGCCACCCGACCGTGCTTGACGGCGACGTCGACGCCATCGAGCACCTCGCGCGTGTGCACGTTGACGAGCCGCCCGCCGGTGATGACGAGATCGGCGGGCTCCCGTCCCATGCAGACCGTCGTCAGCGAGCGCGTCAGCTCCGCGAGTGGCTGTCGGCTCCAAGTCGCTGCCCGGTTCATGCGCATCCTCCACTCGGCGGTCGGCCGGAAGATCCTAGAGCGGTGGCCGACCTCGGGCGTGACGGACGCGGGGGGGGATCCCCCAGAGGGAGGGGCCCCACAACAAGTCGGGAGCGTTGTTCTCTCCTCCCCCTCCCCGCTTCGCGCGGGACGATCAGA
>JBPCPR010000100.1:0-7354 GCA_050998925.1 Gaiellaceae bacterium | reverse complement strand
GAGTACGAGTCCCACCGCGTCGCGGAGCTTCTGCACGAGGACGTCGTCCAGCGGCTCACCGCACTCGGCTTCGGGCTCGAGCTTGCGTCGATGCGATCCGGGGACGGCTCTCTCGCCGAGCTCTCTGCGTCGGCGGCCCAGATCATGACGTCGGTTCGACGCCTCCTGGTCGAGCTCCAACCCGCTGTCCTCGAGAGCCAGGGGCTCGCGGCCGCTGTCGACGTGGCGGCCGCGGAGCTCCGCGCGTCGGGCGTCGCGGTCGACGTATCCCCCTTTGGCAAGCGGTTCGGCCGCACGCTCGAGCAGCTTGCCTACCGGGCCGTTCAGGAGGCGTTCAAGAACGTCCTCGTCCACGCCCGGGCGGAGAGAGTGACGGTCAGGATCGTGGAGCACGACAGTGCTTTCTGCTGCGAGATCACAGACGACGGCCGGGGAATCGACGCTGCCGAGCCGGTCGACGGGCATCGTCCCGGACGCCTCGGCGTGAAGCTGGTGCGCAAGCGGATCGAGCTCGCAGGCGGGACCTTCACCCTGCACTCGAAGCCCGGGAACGGCACGACCTTCGCCTTCACCCTCCCCATGCACGGAGCCTGCGTCGAACCGTCGGCCGCGCATGCCGAGGTTGTGTGAGCGCCCTGTCGACCCCCACCTGTGTGGTCGCCGATGACCACCCCGCCCTCCTCGGAGCGGTCGTGAGCTATCTCGGCTCGAGTGGCTTCGACGTCGTGGGGACCGCCCAGGATGGTGCTCGTGCCTGCTCCGTGATCCATGAGCTCCAGCCCGACGTCGCGCTCGTCGACTTCCGAATGCCTCGGGTCAGCGGAGCCACCCTGGTCGCACGGCTCCGCGAAGAGTCGCCGCGCGTCCGGCTCCTGGTCTATACCGCGGACGCCGAGGAGAAGGACGTAACGGCCATCCTCGCGGCCGGGGCATCGGGCATCGTCCTCAAGGAGGCGCCCCTGATCGATCTCGTTCGGGCGCTCAACTCCGCGCTCGAAGGGCGCGCGTACGTCGATCCGGGCCTCGCATCGGCGGCGACCCGTCAGCCACGTCGCTCACGGAGCCTGACCGAGCGTGAGGTCGATGTGCTCGCGCTCCTCGCGGAAGGCCTTTCCTACCAGCAGATCGGGCTTCGACTCACGATCAGCGGCGAGACGGTTCGAACCCATGTGCGCAAGGCGACCGACCGGCTCGGTGCCGGCACCAGCACGGAGGCCGTCGCAACTGCGCTTCGCAAGGGGCTCATTGTCTGATGAGCGGCCGACCGGGTCCGCACCGAGAGCGCTCGGCGGTTGAAGCCTGCGCGGCATCGGCTGCCGAGGCGATGGCGCTCGCCAACCAGTCCGTGCGGACGCACCTCGAGTTCGTTCTCGACGACCGGGTGGGCTCCCTCACAGCGGATCAACGGCGCTTTCTGGATCTGGGCTGGCGGCACTCGAGGCGCCTGACCAAGCTGGCGGAGGACTTCCGTGACGTCGTCCGTGCATCGGCTGGCGAGCTCACGCTCGAGCGCGGCCCCTGCGACATGGCGCTGCTCGTGGAGCAGGCTGTCGAGCTCGTCTGGCCGGTCGCCTTCGCCGAGAAGAAGGCGATCGAGGTCAAGATCGTCGGGAAGACCGGCGTCGATGCCGACCGGCAGCTGCTAGGGCGGGCCCTCTCGGAGGTGCTCGAGTACGCAGTCCAGACGGCTCTCCACCAGAGCCTGATCGACATCCAGGTCGAGGGAGCGGCGATCGAGATCGCCTACGAGGCGGAGGAGCCGCCGGCCGAGGACGAGCTCGGCCTCGTCCGAGCCGACGCGATTGCCGGCCTCCACGGCGGTGGCCTGACGACGAAGGCCACGGACACCCACATGACCATGGCCCTCCGCTTCACGGGCGAGCCCGCGCGACTGGCGGAAGCCGTATGACCCTGCGCGCGCGCGTGTTTGCAGCCGGGTGTGCCCTCCTTGCCGCGCTCGCACTCGTCGCTCATGCCGTCGCCTTCGCACTCTCGGGCACAGGTCAGGTCTGGGCTGTGCACGCGGGCTGGACGCTGGCCGGCGTCGTGCTCGTGGTGACTCACGCGGCGGCGGCCTTGCGAGCTCGCCGGGGAAGCGCGCGCGCGGAGTGGAGCTTCTGGACGGCCGTTTCCGCAGTCTGGCTCGTCGGGATTCTCGTCGGGGACGTTCTCGCCTGGGGCGGCGACACAAGCGTCCCCACCGCCGCCGACTACCTGGCGTGGCTCTTCGCGCTGCTCGTCATCGCGGGGCTAGGGCGGCGCTTCACCGTCTCCGCGTCCCTCGCGGTTTTCCTGCTCGACGCCCTTCCCGTCGTCCTCCTGACCGTGGCGATCGGCGTCCTCGCGGGCGGCGAGCGCTTTGCCGGGGGTGGTGAAGCTCTCGCGGCGGCCGTTCTCTACCCGGCCGTCTACACCCTGATGGCGCTCGTGGGCCTCCAGATGCACGCGAGCAGGGTCGAGTGGAGGCGCTCACCCGCCTCCTGGCCGTTCCTGATCGGCCTCTGGCTCTTGGCGCTCGCGGCAATCGCCTGGTCTGCGCAGGCCGTCCGAGCCGACGCGACGCAAGGCCATGCTTCCGACGTTCTCTGGACTCTCGGCGTCCTTGTCCTTGCCTACGGTGGGCTGCGGCGTGCCCTCTCCTCGGAGGAGTTCGCCACGCCGCCGGTCCAGGCGAGAGACACGGCGCCGCGGGCGCTCCTGCCCGCAGTGGGGGCGGTCGCGCTCGTCGGCTTCCCGCTCCTCGCGCCCGGTGCGACGGAAGGGTGGGTTGAGGCGCTCGCGTTTGCTGCGGTCCTGAGCCTCGCCGTTCGCTCCTTCATCGTCCGACGTCTGAGCGGACGGCTTGTCGCCGATCTCGAGCGCTCGCGGGTCGACCTCACCGAGGACATCGCGAAGCGAAAGCTCGTCGAGGAGGAGGTGCGTCTGAGCGAGACGAAGTTCAGGACGCTCGTGTCGAATCTCCCCGCGGCCGTCTACCGGTGCGCCGCCGACGACGAGTTCACGATGGAGTTCGTGAGCGACGAGATCGAGGAGATCTGCGGCTATCCGGCGTCCGATTTCGTCGGAAACTCCGTGCGGAGCTACGCGAGCATCCTCCACCGGGACGACCTCGGCATGGTGGCGAGCCTGATGGAGAACGTTGCGCGCGACGAGGTCTTCGACCTGAAGTATCGCGTCCGGCACGCCGACGGATCGACCCGCTGGGTTCACGACCGGGGTCAGGGCATCTCCAGGGAGGACGGGCGCCTCCTCTGGCTGGACGGCGCGATCCTCGACGTCACGGCCCAGAAGGAGAGTGAAGAGGATCGCGAGCGTCTCCTTCGCTCCGAGCGCGCGGCACGCCTGGAAACCGAGAACGCGCGAGGGTTGCTCGCAGGTCAGAACGAGCGGCTGAAGGAGCTGGACGCTTTGAAGGACGAGTTCGTCTCGCTGGTCTCGCACGAGCTCAGAACGCCCCTCACCTCCATCCGCGGCTACCTCGAGCTCGTCCTCGACGGCGAGGCCGGCAGCCTCACGGAGGAACAGAAGCGCTTTCTGCGAGTCGTCGAGCGAAACGCGGACCGTCTACTCGGCCTAGTCGGCGACCTCCTCTTCGTCGCGCAGGTCGACGCCGGCAGGCTTCCGATCGAGTTCGACGACCTCGACCTCGCCCTGGTTGCCGCCGAGTGCGTCGAGGGTTCGAGGCCCGCAGCCGAGGCAAAGCGCCTCGAGCTGATCCTGGACGCGCCCCCGCTGGCAGCCAAAGGCGATCGCGGCCGGCTCGACCAGCTGCTCGGAAACCTCGTTTCGAACGCGGTCAAGTTCACTCCCGACGGAGGCCGAGTCACCGTCCGGGTCTCCGCGCAGGACGAAGGCGCGCTCATCGAGGTCTCGGACAACGGCATCGGAGTCCCGGAGGCCGAGCGCGACCAGCTCTTCACCCGCTTCTTCCGGTCGTCGACCGCGACGGAGAACGCGATTCCTGGGACCGGGCTCTGCCTCGTGATCGCCAAGGCGATCGCGGAGGCTCACGGGGGACGGATAGCAGTCGAAAGCCGGGAGGGAGTGGGCACGACGTTCAAGGTGACGCTGCCGCTCGAGCCGGCTCTGGAGGAGGCGGCGTGAGGGCCGCCGAGGGCTCGCGCCCTCTCGTCCTCGTCGCCGATGACGACAAGGACATCCTGCAGTTGCTCCGACTCCGCCTCGAGCTCTGGGGATACGGCGTCGTGCAAGCGGCCAACGGCGTCCAGGCGCTCGAGCTCGCGCGAGAGCTCGAGCCGGCGCTGGTGATCCTCGACGTGATGATGCCTGGGCTCGACGGGCTCCACGTGGCTCAGGAGCTACGGGCCGGAAACTCGCGGATCCCGATCATCCTCCTGACGGCCCGCATCCAGGAGACCGACGTCGAGGCGGGACTCGAGGCCGGCGCCGACGCGTACCTGGGGAAGCCGTTCGATGCGGCCGATCTCAGAAACATGGTGCACGAGCTCCTGGCTCCGGCCGCGTTGCCCGGTTAGGCCTGAGGCGGCCGGTAGCAGTAGCCGAAGCCGCGCACGGTCTCGATCGGCGTCGCTCCCTCGGAGCCGATTCCGAGCTTCTGGCGCAGGTAGCCCACGTAGATCTTTGGCTTGTCCGCCGTGAGTGCGTAGGGGTCGCCCCAGACCAGCTCCAGGAGCTGCTGGGCGCTGAGCACCTGATTCGGGTTGCGGACGAACATGGTCAGAAGCCTGAACTCGAGCGGCGTCAACGAGACGCGCTCTCCCCGCACCGAGACAGAACGCTCCCCGAAGTCGATGGAGACGAGCCCGTCGGCGTACCGCTCGTCGCCTTCGCTCCGGCCGGCGGCAGGGCGCCGGAGCACGGCCTCCACGCGGGCCAAGAGCTCCTGGCGGCCGAACGGCTTCGTCACGTAGTCGTCGGCGCCGGCCTGGAGCGCGCGGACTTTCTCGAGCTCCGCGGAGCGCGCCGACAGCATGATCACGGGCACGTCGCTCAGGTCACGGATTCGCTCGAGCGTCTTCCAGCCGTCGAGCTCCGGCATCGACACGTCGAGCAGCACGAGGTCGGGAGAGGTGGCATAAAACATGCGCAAGCCGGCCCTTCCGTCGGCGGCCTCGTCGACCGAGTAGCCGGCTCGCTCCAGCAGCGCCCGCAGAAGATCCCGGATGTCCGAGTCGTCGTCGAGCACGAGGATCCGCCGGGAGCTCATACGGGATCCATACCTCGCTCGCGCCGAAAAGCACTGTGGATGGGCGATGGTGAGCACATGGCAACCATCATGGTCGCTGACGAGCACGACGAGGTGCAACTGCTCCTCTCCTACGTGGTCGCACGAGTCGGGCACACCCCGGTCTCCTGGACGGCTGCGCTCGGTGACGTCGTCCTGGGCTTCGAGGCGCTCCTCGTGGAGCCGGCCTACCCGGGTTGCTTCCGCTACGCGCAGGCCGTGCGGAATGCACGACCCGAGCTTCCCATCGTCTGCGTGAGCATCTATCCACCGACGCCTGAGGTCAGCGCGCTGGGAGGCGTCGTCCACCTGCTGAAGCCTTTTTCGCTCTCCAAGCTCGAGTCGGCGCTCGAGCAGGCCCTCGCCGCACCGGCGGGACCCGCTCCGTCTGCTCGGTAAGCTCCCGCGCGATGGCCGGGCTCGAGGGACGCACTGCGCTCGTCACGGGTGCCTCGAGCGGCATCGGCCATTCGACGGCGCGCGCGCTGGCGCACGCCGGAGCGCGGCTCGCGCTCGGCGCGCGACGGGTGGAGAAGGTGGAGGCGCTGACGGCGGAACTGCCGGGCGACCACCTCGCTGGCGAGCTCGACGTGACAGATGCCGACAGCGCGGCCGCCTTCGTCGAACAGGCGGCATCCACACTCGGGCGGATCGACATCCTCGTGAACAACGCCGGGCTCGCGCTCGGGCGTGTCACGATCGAGGACGGCAACGACGAGGACGACCGCACGATGCTCGAGACCAACGTCCTCGGGCTCGTCCGGATGACGCGGCTCGTGCTCCCGCACATGGAGGACGGGACCGGGCACGTCGTCAATCTGGGCTCGTGGGCCGGACATGAGGCCTACCCGATGGGCGGCCTCTACGTGGGCTCGAAAACCGCGGTCCGGGCACTCACCGAGGTCATGCGAAAGGAGCTCGTCGGCAGGATCAAGGTCTCCACGGTCGATCCCGGGATGGTCGGGGACACGGAGTTCTCGGATGTGCGCTTCGGTGGCGATGCCGAGAAGAAGAGCTCGGTCTACGCCGGAGTCGACTACCTGACGCCCGACGACATCGCCGAGTGCATCTTGTGGATCGTGACCCGTCCTGCGTACATGGTCGTCGACGGGATGGTGGTGAAGCCGCTCCAGCAGGCGAGCCAGGACGCCATCGTCCGCCGATAGTGGCGCTCACCATCCTCGAAGGGTCGACGTTCTGCGTCTGCGACGAGAGCGGTGACGTGGACGGTCCGAGCATGGGCTTCTTCGCGTCCGACACGCGCTTCTTGTCGCGCCTGATCCTGACCGTCAACGGGGCGAGGCCGCTGCTCCTCACCTTCGGAAAGGTCGAGTACTACTCGGCTGCGTTCTACTTACGGAATCCGATCGCCGGCGATCTGGGGCAGGACGAGCTCTCGATCGCGCGGGAGCGCTTCGTCGGGGACGGGATGCAAGACCACATCATCGTCCGAAACCACGCCCATCGCCGGGTCGAGCTCGAGCTCGGGCTCGAAGTCGGGGCGGACTTCGCCGACATCCTCACCGTCAAGGAGCACGACTTCACGATGGGAGATCCGCAGCGCGCGCGACCTCTCCCACCGCCGGTCGAGCCCGACTACGAGGAGACACGGAACGGCTTCGTGCTCAGGGGCACCGACGGCTTCGACGGCACCACGCAGGTGTTCCTCTCGGAGCGTGGCGACATCACCGCAGGTTGTGTCCGCTACCGGATCGTCCTCGATCCGGGTGCGGAGTGGAGGCTCCGCTTGGACGTCCTCGCGAACGCGACCGGAGGAGCGACCGGCCCCCGCCTGGCCGAGCTGCAGTTCGGCCAGGAGCGGGCGCGGGTGAAGGCATCGCTCGCAGCCTGGCAGATCCGCGTTCCCCAGCTCGAGGCCTCCTGGCCGGCCGTGGCGAGAACGTACGAGCGATCGGTGGCCGACCTCGCCTCTCTCCGCATGGGCCACCGGCGCGGGCTCGTGGGCCAGCTCCCGGCCGCGGGGATGCCCTGGTTCATGACCGTATTCGGGCGGGACACGGTCATCACGTGCCTGCAGACGCTCGTGTTCGGACCGGAGCTGGCCGAGAGCGCGCTGGCCGCGCTCGTCGACCTGCAAGCGACCGAGGACGATCCGGCCACGGACGCCGAGCCCGGAAAGATCGTCCA
>JBPCPR010000018.1:0-3860 GCA_050998925.1 Gaiellaceae bacterium | reverse complement strand
GCCGGGGGCCAGGATCTCGGCCGGCGCGGTAGAGGTGGAGGGCAAGTCGCTGACTGGCAGGGACGAGCGGACCGCGCGCAGGCTCCGCGGGCGCCTCGTCTCGTACGTCGCGCAGGACCCCGGCGCGGCCTTGAACCCTTCGCTCCGCGTCCGCGACCTGATCGGCGACATGCTGCGCGCCCACGAAGACAAGCCCGGCGCCGACCGGGTCGCAGTGGCTCTCGCGAGCGTCCACCTGCCGCCGGACGCCGAGTTCGCTGGCCGCTTCCCGCACCAGCTCTCCAGCGGGCAGCAGCAGCGCGTGGCGATCGCGACGGCGCTCGTGTGCGAGCCCAACGTGGTCGTCCTCGACGAGCCCACGACCGGCCTCGACGTGGTCACCCAGGCGCGCATCCTCGAGGAGATCGACCGGCTTCGCCGCGAGCGCCGCCTCGCGGTCGTCTACGTCTACCACGACCTCGCCGTCGTCGCATCGATAGCGGAACGGATCACAGTCGTGCACGCCGGCCGGATCGTCGAGGAGGGGCCGACCGAGGCAGTGATCTCGCGCCCGCGACACCCGTACACGCGCGGGCTCCTGAGCTCGGTCCCGGACCTGGGGCGGCCGCGCCGCATCCAGAGCATCCCCGGAGTGGCCGTCGGGGTCGGAGAGCGGCCGCAGGGCTGTGCCTTCGCCCCGCGCTGCCTGCAGGTGACCGAGCTCGGGCTGGAAGCGATGCCTCCGCTCGAGGAGATCGGGGGCGGGCAGCGCGTCCGCTGCTTCGAGTGGCGCCGCACGCCGACGCTCGCGACCGAGGAGCTCGTGCCGCCTCCTGCCGTCCAGCGGGACGTCGCGCTTCTCGCGGTCGAAGATCTCCGCGCGGAGCACGGAGGGCGCCTCGACCCCGTCGTCGCCGCCCGCGACGTCTCCTTCGAGATCGCGAGGAGCGAATGCCTCGCGCTCGTCGGCGAATCCGGAAGCGGGAAGACGACCATCGCGCGCTGCGTGGCCGGGCTGCATGCCCCGGCAGAGGGTCGCATCCTCCTCGACGGCGTTCCGCTCGCGGCCAGGGCCGCCCGGCGGACCCGCGCAGCCCGCAAACGGATCCAGATCGTCTTCCAGAAGCCGCACGACTCCCTAAACCCGCACCACCGCGTCGGCGACGCAATCGCCCGCCCTGCGCGCATCCTCCGCTACCTCTCGGAAGCGGAGGCCCGGGCCGAGGTCGTCCGGTCGCTCGAACGGGTCCGCCTCCCGGGCCGCCTCGCGGACCGCTTTCCCGGCGAGCTGTCCGGCGGCGAGCGGCAACGTGTGGCGATCGCACGCGCGCTCGCGGCGCAGCCGGACCTGATCGTGTGCGACGAGATCACCTCGGCGCTCGACGTCTCGGTGCAGGCCGCGGTGCTCGAGCTGCTCGCGGAGCTTCGCGCCGAGCTCACGCTAGCGCTCCTCTTCATCACCCACGACCTGGGCGTCGTCGCTTCCGTTGCGGACAGGGTTCTCGTCCTGGAGGCGGGCGTCGTCTGCGACTCGGGCTCGGTGGACGAGCTTCTGCACCGGCCCGAGCACGAGTACACTCGCCGGCTCGTCGCCGCGGCGCCTCGTCTCCCAGAGCTCAGGGGGGCGGCATGAGCCGGAAGGTCGTCGTCGTCACGGGAGCAGGCTCCGGCATCGGGCGGGCAACGGCCGAGCGGCTCGTCGGCCGGGGCGACGCGGTCGTCGGCGTCGACCGGGACGCGGCTGCCCTGAAGGCGGTCGGCGACGCGCTCGGTGAAAGCGTCTCGAGCGTCTCCGGAGACGTGGTCGAGCGCGCCACGCACGACCGCGCAGTGGCTGCGGCCACCGACGTCGGCTCCCTCGCCGGCTGGGTCAACGCGGCAGGGATCTGGGCGAAGACACGGGCGCACGACTTCGCCGAGGAGGACGTCGACCGGGTGCTCGCGGTGAACCTCAAGGGCACCATCCTCGGCTGCTCCGTCGCCTGCGCCCGCTTTCTGGAGGCCGCGAGCGGCGGAGCGATCGTGAACGTCTCCTCGATCGAGGCCGTGTCAGCCTTCCCCGACGCTGTCGCGTACGAGGCGACCAAGGGCGGCATCGACGCCCTCACCCGTCAGGTTGCCGTCGACTACGGACCGGCGTTGATCCGCTGCAACGGCGTGCGGCCCGGGGTGATCATGACGCCGCTGGGAGAGGTGTACCTGGCCGCGTACGAAGGGGAGCGAGAGGAGATGCTGCAGTCCTGGCGAGACCTCAGCCCCCTCGGTCTCCTGGGCGAGCCGGAAGACGTGGCGGCGCTGATCGCCTTCCTCCTCTCGGAGGACGCCCGCTTCATCACCGGCACACTGGTCGCCGTCGACGGGGGCGCGGCGGCGCGCTGCTTCCGGTACCCGCCGCAGGACGACATAGCCTCGAGGCGGCCGTGAGCGTTCAGCAGAAACCCCGCTCTCCCCGTAACCGGCTCCAGGACGTCGCGCGCACCGCCGGGGTCTCGAAGTCGATCGCCTCGCGGGTCCTGAACGGTGACCCCGAGCTGCTGATCAGGCCGGAGACCCGCGAGCGCGTCGTCGCCGCGGCCCTCCGGCTCAACTACCGGCCGCATGCAGCCGCTCGGGGGCTCAAACGGGCCGAGACCGGCGCCCTCGGCTTCCTCGTGCCGCCGCTCACGAACCCGGTGTACGTCCGCATCATCCGCGGGGCCTTCGAGCGCGCCCTCGAGCGCGATTTCGTCGTCCTCCTCGTCGAGGACGTCGATCCGGTGCAGGCCGAGAAGATCTCGAGCCGGCTGGTTCAGGCGGGGAGGATCGATGGCCTGATGGTGGCCTCGGCGGAGCCGGGTCATCCCTTGCTCGCAACCCTTCGCCGCGGGCGGATCCCGCACGTGTTCGTCAATCGCGGCGTTCCGGGCAGCCGGCGAAACGTCGTCGTCGACGAGGCCCGTGCCAGCGCTGCCGTCCTCGCTCACCTCGCCGAGCTCGGCCACCGCCGGATCGGACACGTCGCGGGCCCGCGGAACCTGGACACCGCTCGCCGCCGTACGGCCGGCTTCGTCAAGGCTGCGGCGGCTCGGGGACTGGAGATCCAGGTTGCCGAAGGGGACTTCGGCGAGAGCGGCGGCGCGCTGGCCGCTCGCGCGCTCCTCGAGCGGGCTCCCGACCTGACCGCGCTTTACACGAGCACGCTGAGCCAGGCCATGGGCGTCTACCACGCGGCCTGGGAGCTGGGACTGTACGTCCCCGCAGACCTCTCCCTGGTCGGCTACGACGACATGCCTCTGGCCGAGTACCTGCGCCCGCCCCTCACGACCGTGCGGGCGCCGCTCGCCGAGCTCGGGGCGGCGGCGGTCGACGCGCTCGTGGATCAGCTCCTGGGAGGCGAGCCCGGTAACGTCGTCGTCAAGACCGAACCGGAGGTCGTCGTGCGCGCCTCGACCGGAGAGGCACGATGAGCACCATCGTCGAAGTGGAGGTGATCGCCCTCCGCGCAGGCCTCGACCAGGGCGACCTGGACAGCTCGGCCGAGACCGTCGTCGTCCGCCTGACCGACGAGGACGGTCACACCGGGATCGGGGAGGCCGACGCACCAGCCCTCGCCGTCCGCGAGCTCGTGCTGATGGAGGGCGTCCATGCCTGGAGCCGCGGACTCCGCGAGCTGCTCCTCGGCCGGGATCCGTTCGAGCGGGCCGCGCTCTGGCACGACCTCTACGACGCCACCATCTACCACGGACGCCGCGGGCTCGGGATCCACGCGCTCTCGGCTGTCGACGTCGCCGTCCACGACCTGGCCGGCGAGCGGCTCGCCCGTCCCGTCTACTAACTCGTGGGAGGCGCAAGGCGGAAGTGGCTCACGCCCTACGCGCCCCTATGACCATGGGCGGCGAGGG
>JBPCPR010000013.1:0-10077 GCA_050998925.1 Gaiellaceae bacterium | reverse complement strand
GGGGGTTTTTCTTCCGCCCGGGTGCGGGGCTTGGTGGGTGCGGTTCTTTTCTGTGAATGATCCTCCCGCGGATCCCCGCATCCCTGGGAAACACAACCGCGAGAATGCGGCCGCCGCCGCGGCGGCGGCGCGCGCGGCCGGGATCGACGGTGCGGCGATCGCAGCAGGGCTTCGAAGCTTCCAGGGCGTGCCTCATCGTCTCGAGCTCGTCGGGGAAGTGGCTGGTGTCCGTTTCGTCAACGATTCGAAGGCAACCAACCCCGAAGCGGCCGAGCGGGCGCTGACCGCCTACCCGCCGGGCCTGCGGCTCATTCTCGGTGGAAGCGCCAAAGGATCTTCTTTCGACAGGCTCGCCCAAACGGCGCGTGAGCGCGGGGTTGGTCGCGCCTATCTGATCGGCGAGTCGGCCAGCGAGATCGCGGCGGCGTTGTCTCGTGCGGACGTGACCTTCACGCACGCCGGCGACTTGGAGCGGGCGGTTGCGCAAGCTTTCTCCGACGCCGCGCCCGGAGAGGTCGTCCTGCTCTCGCCTGCTTGCGCCAGCTACGACCAGTTCGAGAACTTCGAGGAGCGTGGAGCACGGTTCCGGGCGATCGTGGGGACCCTTTGAACTACAGGCGTGGGGATCTGTTAGACGCGCGTGTATTTCGGGTCCCGACCCGCCCCCCTGCTCAAGCGCGAGCGTACCGCGGTGAAGCGCGCGCGTGGCACACGGATTGTGGCGGATGTCGTATGAGTCACGCGCATCTTTGCCACCGGGGGGCCGGGAGGCCGTGAAGCGTCCCGCGCGCTCGCAGCTCGAGTTTCACCTGCTCGTTCTCGTGACCCTCGGTCTCGTGGCGTTCGGGCTGGTGATGGTGTACAGCGCGAGCTCCGCCCGCGGCCTCATCGGTTCGGACGACCCGGCGTACTACCTGAAGCGCCAAGCGCTCTACGCGCTCGTCGGACTCGTCGCGCTCGTCTTCCTGTCTCGCACCGACTTTCGGAAGCTTCGTCACGTGGGCGGGCCGATGCTCACGTTCGCGTTCTTCCTCCTCGTCGCGGTGCTGATCGTCGGGACGAGCGTGAATGGCGCCCGGCGGTGGATCCCGCTCGGCGCCTTCTCGTTTCAGCCCTCGGAGCTCGCCAAGCTAGGGCTCGCCCTCTGGCTCGCCGCACGCCTCGCGCGAAAGCCTGCCCCTCGGTCGCTCGGGGAGCTTGCCAAGCCCGTTGGGCTCGTCGTCTGCCTCGCGTGCGCTCTCATCGTCGCCGAGCCGGACCTTGGTACCGCGATTGCGATCGTCATCATGGTCGCCGCCATGCTCGTCGTCTCGGGCACGCCCCTCCGCGTGCTCGCGGCATCCGGCGGGCTCGCGGTGTCCGTCCTGATGCTCGCGATCTGGTTGGAGCCATACCGGCGCGCCCGTTTCCTCAGCTTTCTCGACCCGTGGAGCGATCCGCAGAACGCGGGCTTCCAGACCGTGCAGGCGATGATCGCGCTCGGCTCCGGCGGCCTCTTCGGCGTCGGCCTCGGTGAGAGCGTTCAGAAGATCTACTACCTACCCGAGGCCTCGACGGACATGATCTTCGCGATCATCGGAGAGGAGTTGGGGCTGGTCGGAGCCATGGGCGTCATGGGCGCGTTCGTCCTCCTCGGATACGCGGGCTTCAACGTGGCGCTCAGGTGCCGCGATCCGTTCGGAAAGCGGCTCGCCGCGGGACTAACGGCGCTTCTCTGCGGACAGGCGGCGGTCAACCTGTGTGCCGTCATGGGCATCGCGCCGCTCACCGGAATCCCGCTGCCGTTCGTGAGCTACGGGGGCTCCAGCCTCATCGTTGGGCTCACGGCCGTCGGAATCCTCCTTAACATCGCGCAGAACCATGCAGTCGAAGCAGTCGCTCAGGTGCCTCATCGCCGCCGGAGGAACAGCCGGGCACGTCCTGCCGGCGATCGCCGTCGCGGAAGCCCTGGTCGCCCGCGGCGTCAGCGTGACGTTCGCAGGCGCGCAGCGAATTGAGCGCCGCCTCGTCCCGGAGGCTGGCTTCGAGCTCGACGAGTTCCGGGTCGAAGGCTTCCCGCGCAGGCCGAGCCTTCGCCTGATTCGGGCTCTGGGCCTTGCGGCGCAGGCTCCGCTTGCCTGCGCTCGGATTCTCCGGCGACGCAGACCGGACGTGGTCCTCGGTGGAGGAGGGTACGTCGCGGGGCCGATGGTGCTCGCGGCCGGCCTCCTCCGCATCCCTTCGGCTCTCACCGAGGCGGACGCGCATCTCGGCCTGGCGAACCGGCTCGCGGCGCCCGTTGCGCGGAAGGTGTTTCTCGCCTTTCCGATCGAGGGCCTCGAGAGCCCCAAGTACCGGATCGTCGGCCGGCCTATCCCCGCACGCTCGCAAGCAGCCGGCAGGAGCGAAGCTCGGGCGACCTTTGGGCTCCCCGAGAACGAACGGGCGGTGCTGGTCTTCGGAGGTAGCTTGGGCGCGCGCCGGCTGAACGAGGCGGCACTCGAGGCCTGGGCGGATGCGGGACCGCCGCTTCTGCACCTCGCCGGTGAGCGGGATTTCGAGGCGCTGACCGGCAGGCCAACGCGAAGCGACTACGTGCTCCTCCCGTACACCGACGACTTCGGCGCCGCGCTCTCGGCTGTCGATCTCGTCGTCGCGCGTGCCGGAGGCTCGGTCTGGGAGGTTGCCGCGGCCGGAAAGCCCGCTCTGCTCGTGCCGTATCCCGAGGCGGCGGCGGACCACCAGACGGCGAACGCGCAGTACTTCGAGCGAGGAGGCGGCGCTGTCGTCGTCCCCGAAGCCTCGCTCGATTTGAAACGGCAGGCAGAGGAGCTGCTCGCGGACGAGGATCGTCTCGAGCGGATGGGGACGGCAATGCACTCGCTTGCCCGGCCGGACGCAGCCGATGTCGTCGCCGAGGAGCTGATCGCGCTTGCTTCCGCTTGACGGACGTCATCTCTGGCTCGTCGGGATCGGCGGCGCCGGCCTCAGTGCTTACGCGATCCTGGCGCGCACTTGGGGCGCCGACGTTGCGGGATGGGATCGGGTCGAGACGCCCTATCTGGCCCGGGTCCGCGCCGAGGGCATCCCGGTCACGATCGGACCGAAGCCGGTCGTCGGCCCGGCCGGCTTCGAGACCGTCGTCTCGACCGCCTTCGCCGGGCAGGTTCCGGGAACGACTCGCGCCGAACTCCTGGCCGAGCTCGTCTCGCTCCGACGCTCGATCGTCGTGACCGGTACGCACGGCAAGACGACGACCGCGGCGATGATCGCCTTCTGCCTCCAGGAGCTCGGGCGGGAACCTGCCTATTTGATCGGAGCCGAAGTGCCTCAGCTGGGAGGAAACGCCGGCACGGGGGAGGGATGGCTCGTCGTGGAAGGAGACGAGTCCGATCGGACGGCCTTCGCGCTCGAGCCCGAGATCGCCGTCGTCACGAACATCGAACTCGACCACCACACGACGTTCTCCTCTCTGGCCGAGCTCGAGGACTGCTTTCGCCGCTGGGCTACAGAGCGTGGCGAAGCCTCGGTCGTGTGGGGCCCCGACCTCGCGCCGGCCGAAGTCCACCTCGCCGTCCCCGGCGAGCACAACCGTCGAAACGCAGCCTGTGCGCTCGCAGCGCTGGAGCTTGCAGGCGTCTCTGTTGCGGACTCAACCCGCGTCCTCGCGAACTTCACCGGCGCAGGCCGCCGCTTCGAGCTTCGCGGGGAATCGGGCGGCGTACGACTCTTCGACGATTACGGTCACCATCCGACGGAAGTCGCCGCCACGCTCGCGACCGCCCGTGCGCTTGCGGGGGCGGGCCGGATCATCGTCGTCTTCCAGCCACACCTCTACTCACGAACGGCCTATCTGGCGCGGGAGTTCGCCACCGCGCTTGCGGGCGCCGACGCAGCCGTCGTGACCGAGATCTACCCGGCGCGCGAGGAGCCCTGGCCCGGAGTGTCCGGCAAGCTCGTCGTCGACCGCCTCACCGAGATCCGGCCAGGGATGCCGGTCGGTTGGGCGCCGACGTTGGACGACGCCGCCCTGCTCGCGGCCGAGCAGGCCGGCACGGGCGACCTCGTGCTCGCAATCGGTGCGGGAGACGTCGAGACCATCGGCGCCGCGCTTCTGGAACGGCTGGGTCGATGAAAAAAAACGTTCCTCTCTCCCGCTACACCACGATCGGGACGGGCGGCCCCGCGCGCTGGCTTGCGGAGCCCGAGACGACCGAGGAGCTCGTCGAGATCCTCGCCTGGGCGCGCGACGAAGGCCTTCCGGTCGCGGCAATCGGTCTCGGCTCGAACCTGCTCGTCGCGGACGAAGGCTTCGGCGGCGTCGCCTTGAAGCTCGCGGGCGTGCTTGCGGTCGCCAAGGCCGAGGACGGAGTCCTCATGGCAGGAGGAGGCGTCGCGAACGCGGTTTGCCTCCACCGCGCGCGCGCATCGAATCTGGGCGGGCTCGAGTTTCTCTGCGCGATCCCGGGAACGGTGGGCGGCGGCGTCTGGATGAACGCCGGCGCGTACGGGAGCGACGTCGCAACCGTGCTCAGCCGCGCGCTCGTCGCGGACGGACTCGGGGCCCGGTGGCGGACTCCGCAGGAACTAGGCCTCAGGTACCGTCGTTCCGAGCTCGAGCCCGGCCAGGTGGTCGCGGGCGCGGAGTTCCGCCTCGAGCAGAGGCCCGAGCCGGAGATCAAGCGCATCGTCGTCGAGATGCAGGCACAGCGGAAAGCCGCGCAGCCCACGAACAAGCGGAGCTTCGGGAGCGTGTTCAAGAATCCCGAGCACGAGCTCTCGGCCGGGCGGATGCTCGAGGCCTGCCGCCTGCGCGGTCACGCGATCGGAGGAGCACGGATCTCGCCCAAGCACGCGAACTTCATCGAGAACGACGGTCGCGCCCGATCGGTCGATGCGATCGCCTTGATCGTCGAGGCCAGGCGCCGCGCGTTCGCGGAGTACGGCGTCAGGCTTGAGCCGGAGGTACAGCTCGTCGGAGCCCTGGCGATCCCGGCCATCGAGGGCGCTCCGGAGGGTGGGTAGGAGCGCGGAACCTCGCGGCGAAGTGGCGATGGTGGCTCGCCGGCTCGCACTCGCCGCCGTCCGGGCGCAGCCGATTCGGCCTGCGCTCGCACTGCGCCTCCGCCTTCCGCTCGGGCGTACGATCGGGGTCGTCGGAGTGATCGTCGGAATTCTCGCGCTCGGCTATCTGGCAGCGCGCTCGACGTCTCTGTTCGCGCTCCAGTCGGTTGCGGTGAGCGGTGCCGGGAGGGCGGTGGAGACGGACGTCCGCACGGCTCTCCGACCTCTCGACGGAGAGAGCCTCGTCACGATCGATGCCGGAAGGGTCGAGCGTCAGCTCTCGACTCTCCCATCGATACTGTCCGCACGCGTCGACAGGGCCTTCCCGCACGAGCTCCGGATCGTCATCGTGCCGGAGCGCCCGGTGGTCGTTCTCCGATCCGGAAGAGGCGCCTGGGTCGTCTCGGAGCGAGGTCGGGTCATCAGTCCCGTCGAGTCGAAGGCCGAGCGGCGGCTGCCGCGGATCTGGCTTGCTGCCGGCGCGACCTTCGAGCCGGGGGCGACGCTTGGACTTGCGGCGGCGTCGAAGGCGCTCAAAGTGATCGCAGCACTGCCTGCGCAGTTCCCCGTGCAGGTGCGGACAGCGCGGGCGACAGAAGCCGGTCTCGTGCTGGTGCTCGTGACCGGAATGGAGGTTCGCCTGGGCTCCGCCGCGGAGCTGGACGCGAAGCTCGCTTCGACAGCGGCCGTGCTCGGCGGGCTCTCGATCGCCGAGAGGGCGGAGCTCGACTACCTCGACGTCACCCTGCCCGAACGGCCCGTCGGTGGTCAGAACCCTCAAGTCGAACCTTGAGGGTTAGGGTTTGGGCGAAAAATCCCTGCAAACACCGTGTTGACACTGAAGGGGAGACTGCGTAAGGTCAGCCGTACGCTCAAGTCGAGCTTCAGCTATCTTCCTTCCGGATGAGAGATACCTCGGGCAGCTACATAGCGGTGATCAAGGTCGTGGGCGTCGGCGGCGGCGGTTCGAACGCCGTCAACCGGATGGTCGACGCAGGAGTCACCGGGGTCGACTTCATCGCCGTCAACACAGACGCGCAGGCGCTGCTCGGCTGCGAGGCCGACCTGAAGCTCCATATCGGCGCCCAGGCGACGCGCGGGCTGGGCGCCGGCGCGAACCCGGATGTCGGAGAGGCGGCTGCGCATGAGAGCCGGGACGAGATCAAGGAAGCGCCCAAAGGCGCGGACATGGTCTTCGTCACCGCCGGCGAAGGTGGGGGCACGGGTACAGGCGGCGCGCCGATCATCGCGGAGATCGCGCGCGAGCTCGGCGCTCTGACGGTCGGCGTGGTGACACGCCCGTTCGACTTCGAGGGGCGCAAGCGCGCGGAGCAGGCGCAGCGGGGAATCACAGAGCTCAGAGACAAGGTCGACACGCTGATCATCATCCCGAACGACCGCCTCCTGCAGGTGGTGGGGAAGCAGACCCCCGTCATGGAGGCGTTTCGGATCGCGGATGACGTGCTGCGCCAGGGCGTCCAGGGGATCACCGACCTGATCACGATCCCGGGCCTCGTCAATCTCGACTTTGCGGACGTGCGGACGGTCATGAGCGATGCCGGCTCCGCTCTCATGGGCATCGGAGAGGCAGAGGGCGAGAACCGGGCGGCCGAGGCGGCGCGGACAGCCGTCTCGTCGCCGCTCCTCGAGGCGTCCGTCGAGGGCGCGACCGGAATCCTGCTCAACATCACCGGCGGCTCCGACGTGGGACTCTTCGAGGTGAACGAGGCCGCCGAGGTCGTGACCGGTGCCGCCGACCAGAACGCCAACGTCATCTTCGGCGCCGTCGTCGACGAGAACCTGGCCGGCAAGATCCGCGTGACCGTGATCGCGACCGGCTTCGATGCGAAGCTCCGGCGCGAACGTCGCGAGCGGGAGCCGAAGACCGCCGAGCCGAACGGCGGCCGGGAGCGGGAGCCGAGCGATGGCTTCCAGGTCCCCGCCGACACGCTAGACGTCCCACCGTTTCTGCGCTAGGAGCGCTCTTCGCCCCGCAAGGGGGGCGCAGGACGGATAGAACGCCGGGGTGCGCCCGCCGCGCGAGCCCTTCCGCATCAAGATGGTCGAGCCTGTCCGCACGACGACGCGGGCGGAGCGTCAGGAGGCGCTCGAGGCGGCCGGATGGAACCCGTTCCAGCTCGCGGCCTCGGACGTCGAGCTCGACCTCCTGACCGACTCCGGCACGGGCGCCATGAGCCAGGATCAGTGGTCGGCGCTCATGCGCGGCGACGAGTCCTACGCCGGCTCGCGCAGCTTCGCCCGGTTCCGCGACGCCGTCCGCGAGGTGCTCGGATTCCCCTACGTCGTGCCGACCCATCAAGGGCGCGGAGCCGAGAGCATCTTCTTCGGCGCCGTCATCGACCCGGGCGAGATCGTGCCGTCGAACGCGCACTTCGACACCACCCGCGCCCACATCGAACTGCGCGAGGGCGTCGCCCTCGACCTCCCCGTTCCGTCGGCTCTGGACTCCGGCGGGGACGACCCCTTCAAAGGAAACATCGACGTCGACGCGCTCGCCCGCGTGCTCGAGAGCGAGGACGGGGAGCGCGTCTCGATCGTCATGCTGACTCTCACGAACAACGCGGGTGGCGGCCAGCCCGTCTCGATGGAGAACATTGCGGCCACCGCGGCGCTGGCCCGAAAGCACGGCAAGAAGCTCGTGCTCGACATCGCCCGCTTCGCGGAGAACGCCTGGTTCATCCGGGAGCGCGAGCCGGGGTTCGCCGACCTGCCGCTGCCCGCGATCGTGCTCCGGAGCCTGGCGGAGGCGGACGCCGTGTTGATGAGCGCGAAGAAGGACGCGATCGCGAACATCGGCGGCTTCGTCGCGATCCGCGACGACGAGGAGTTCTTTCACCGTCTCCAGGCCCGCGGCATCGTGTTCGAGGGCTTCCCGACCTACGGCGGTCTGGCAGGTCGCGACCTCGAGGTGATCGCGGTCGGCCTCCGGGAGGTACTCGACGACGAGTACCTTCGGCACCGAATCGGCCAGGTGGCCTATCTGGGTCACGTGCTCCTCGAGGCCGGCGCAACCGCGCTCCAGCCCTTCGGCGGGCACGCGGTCTACCTCGACGCCTCGCCGATGCTCCCGGCCATCCCGGTCGAGCAGTTCCCGGCGCAGGCTCTCTCCTGCGCGCTCTACCTGGAGGGAGGAGTTCGCGGTGTCGAGATCGGCTCGGTGATGGCCGGGCGGGATCCCCTGACCGGCGAGAACCGCCGACCGCCGCTCGAGCTGGTTCGGCTTGCGGTGCCCCGGCGCGTCTACACCTCCCGCCAGCTCGAGCAGGCGGCGGATGCCGCCGCGGCGGTGGTCGCGGAGGCCGGATCGATCCGCGGGCTCGAAATCGTCGTGGAGGCGCCCGTCCTCAGGCACTTCACCGCGCGCTTCCGGCCCATCTGACACGGCGCACTTCGCTCCTCTCCGACAAGAGGCCTGATGTTCGGCCGGGCCGATGACGCCCCCGACACGGCGCTGGATCAGCACAGCCGCTCACGGCACGTAGCGCTGCTACGCACCGCGAACGGCCGCAGTGCCCAGCTTGGCCTGGGGTGCCCCCGGCGGCGGCCGAATTTCACATCAACCCTTTAGGATCCGCCGCGGTGCAGACGGCTCGTCGAACGCCCCTCTACGAGCGCCACGCGGCGCTCGGCGCGCGCATCGTCGACTTCGCAGGCTGGGAGATGCCGGTGCAGTACGCGGGCATCCAGGAGGAGCACCGCGCGGTTCGGACGTCCGCGGGCGTCTTCGACGTCTCGCACATGGGCCAGCTCGAGCTGTCCGGCGTCGGGGCTCGCGACTACCTCCAGGAACGGCTCTCGAACGATCTCGGCCGGATCGGCGACGGACAGGCCCAGTACACGCTCCTGACGAACGAGCAAGGCGGGATCACGGACGACCTGATCGCCTACAAGCGGGGCGACGACGACTACCTGCTCGTCGTGAACGCTTCGAACGTCGAGCCGGATCACGCCGCGCTCCCGGACACGAGCGACGTCTCCGACCGCTACGCCCTCCTGGCCGTCCAGGGGCCCGAGGCGCTCGAACGGCTCAGCCTCGTCCTCGAGCCGTTCACCTTCCGGGAGGACGACGTGCTCGGTGTCCGGTGCCTGGTCGCGGGGACCGGCTACACGGGAGAGCGCGGCTGCGAGCTCGGCTGCGACCCAGACGATGCCGTCCGGCTCTGGGACGCGATCCTCGCGCGCGGGGTCGTCCCGTGCGGTCTTGGCGCCCGCGACACCCTCCGGCTCGAGGCTTGCTATCCACTCCACGGAAACGACATCTCGCCGGAGCGGACCCCGATCGAGGCTGGACTCGGCTGGGCGTGCGCGCTCGACAAGGAGTTCACAGGGGTCGACCGGCTCAGGCGCCAGAAGGCCGAAGGCACGAGCGAGCGCCTGGTCGCCTTCGTTCTGGACGACAGAGGCATCCCGCGGCAGGGGATGGAGCTCACCGACCCACCCGGCCAGGTCACGTCGGGCTCCCTCTCCCCGATGCTCGGCGTCGGAATCGGGCTCGCGTACGTGCCGAGCGGGTCCGCAGAGGCCGGAACGACGATCAGCGTCGACCTCCGCGGTCGGCCGCGAAAGGGACATATCGTGAAGAAGCCGATCTACAAGCGAGAGGGGGCGTAAGCGTGGCAGCGGACGAGAGCTATCCCGAAGAGCTCAAGTACCACCGCGAGCACGACTGGGCGAAGGCGGACGGCGACACAGCGACGATCGGGATCACCTGGTACGCCCAGGACGCGCTCGGAGAGATCGTGCATTTTGAGCCTCCGGAGCAGGGAGGCTCCGTCGCCAAGGACGAGAGCTACGGGGAGGTCGAGTCGGTGAAGGCCGTGTCCGACCTCGTCTCGCCGCTCTCGGGCGAGGCGGCCGAGGTGAACCAGGCGGTCGTGGCCGAGCCAGAGAAAATCAACGAGGACCCGTACGGGGAAGGCTGGCTCATCAAGGTGCGGCTCTCGGATCCGTCGGAGGTCGACGGACTGCTGGATCTCGCGGCCTACAAGGAGCTCCTCTCCGAGTGACCTACCT
>JBPCPR010000285.1:0-5631 GCA_050998925.1 Gaiellaceae bacterium | reverse complement strand
CGGACGCATCCAGGCTAAGATCGCCTTGCTGAACCGGAAGACCCTCGGTTCGACCGGTTCAGCGCGTTTAACGGCTGAATCTCTCCGAGCCCGGGCCTACAGTCGGCGGATGACCGAAACCGCCTTCGAGACCGTCGCGCGGGTCGAGCCGGAGCCGCCCGCCGCGAGCCTCGGCACCGTCGTCATGAAGTTCGGTGGGACTTCCGTCGCCGATCCCGAGAAGATCCGCCGGGTCGCCGAACGCCTTGTCGCGGCACGCGGCCGGGGCCAGCGCGTCGTCGGCGTCGTGTCGGCCATGGGGCGGCACACCGACGAGCTCGTCTCGCTCGCCTACGACGTCTCCCCGCGCCCGAGGCCACGCGAGCTCGACATGCTCATCTCCGTCGGCGAGCGAATCTCCTGCTCGCTCGTCGCCATGGCAATCTCCGACCTCGGGCTGGACGTCGTCTCACTCACCGGCTCTCAGGCGGGCATCGTCACCGACACCGTGCACGGCAAGGCCAAGATCGTCGAGGTGCGGGCCAGGCGGATCCACGAGGCTCTGGACGAGGACCGGATCGTCCTCGTCGCCGGATTCCAGGGCGTCTCGACCGCCTTCGACATCACGACGCTCGGTCGGGGTGGCTCCGACACGACGGCCGTGGCGCTCGCCGCAGCCCTGGGAGCCGAAGCCTGCGAGATCTACACCGACGTCGACGGCGTCTTCACGGCCGACCCGCGCGTCGTTCCAGGCGCACGGAAGCTGCACGCGGTTAGCTTCGAGGAAATGCTCGAGATGGCGGCCTCTGGCGCGAAGGTGCTTCAGCTACGCTCGGTCGAGTTCGCCCGGAACCATGGAGTCAGGCTCCACGTGCGCTCGACCTTCACCAGCGAGGAAGGCACGTGGATCAGGGAGGAGGACGAGCGAATGCTCGAGAAGGCGATGATCTCGGGGGTCACCCACACGCTTGAGGAGGCGCTCTACCGCGTCGACGGCGCGCCGCGAGCCGCCCTCTTCCAGGCCCTCGCGGACGCGTCGGTGAACGTGGACACGATCATCCAGACCGGAGAGGAGATCGTCTTCTCGGCGCCGCTCGCCGACCGAACCGAGATCGCCTCGGCCCTCGAGCAGCTCGGCGCCCGTTGGTCCGAGACCGACGACCTGGGGAAGGTGAGCGTCATCGGCGCCGGGATGAAGAGCCATCCCGGGATCGCAGCCAAGACGTTCGCGACGCTCGAAGAACTCGGCGTCGAGCCACGGTTCCTGACCACCTCGCCGATCAAGATCTCTTTTTACGTGCCGCACGAGGACGTCGAGCGGACCGTCGGTGCGCTCCACGACGTGTTCGAGCTCTCCTCCCCGGACGCCGCGAGGCAGCCCGCGTGACGCCGAGGATCGGAGTCGTCGGAGCGACCGGCGCCGTGGGCAAGGTCACGCTCGAGCTGCTCGCAAGTCGCAACCTCGGCGACGTGAGTGCGCTCGCCTCGGCCCGGTCGGCCGGCAAGCGCGTTCCGTTCGGGAGCGGCGAGCTCGTCGTCGAGGAAGCCACGCCCGAAACGCTCGCGGCCGGCGACCTCGACCTCGCCTTCTTCTCCGTCGGGACGGAGACCAGCCTGGAGCTCGTGCCCCCTGCAGCCGGAGGCGGCACGGTGTGCATCGACAAGTCGGACGCCTACCGCCTCACCGAGGGCATTCCGCTCGTCGTGGCCGGTGTCAACGATGAGGTGCTGAACGGCGACCGGATCGTCGCCAATCCCAACTGCTCCGCGATCCAGCTCGCGTGCGCGCTCCAGCCGCTGCGCGCGGCTGCGGGCCTCGCCCGTGTGCGCCTCGCGACTTACCAGTCGATGTCGGGTGCAGGCGATGCGGGGATCGAAAAGCTTCGGGCGATGGAGCCGGCCGAGGGCAACCTGGCGATGGACTGGGACCTGGATGGAGACGAGCTCTCGGAGGAGTACAAGCTCCGAGCGGAGACCCGAAAGATCCTCGGCTTGCCAGACCTCCCGCTCCAGGCAACCTGCGTGCGCGTCCCGGTCCTGGTCGGCCACGCGCAGGCCGTCTGGATCGAGACCGAGCGGGAGCTGTCAGCGGCAGAGGCGCGCGAGGCGCTGGCCGCCGCACCGAATGTCGCCCTGACCGAGCTTCCAACGCCTGCGGACGCCGCCGGCCGGGACGAGGTCCTCGTGGGTCGTGTCCGCCGCGACCCGACGGTGGAGCGCGGCCTCTGCCTCTGGGTCGTGAACGACAACCTCCGCAAGGGCGCCGCCCTGAACGCCGTCCAAATCGCCGAGCAGCTCCTCTCGCGGAATCTCCTCGCGGCGTAGGCCGGGCGCCATCCCGTCCATCTAGTCCATGTCTGGGGGCCAGACCCCCAGACATGTCCGAGGGAGACAAGCTCCAGGGCAGCACCCGCTGTCGCTGGGAAAACGCTGGACCCAGCGACAGTCCGCGTCCCCAGGTCACGTCCTTCGGGGACATGCACCGGGGTCAGGCCCCGGGACGTGGACGTTAAGGACGCTGGGGAACCGGGGCCGGCGTGAAGGCTTCCTTCACCCGCCGGAGCACGCTGGCTCGCGTGCCCTCAAGGACCGGCTGCAGGCCTCCGAGCTCGAGGCGTGCCAGGGCGACCGGCCCCTCCCAGCGTAGGGGGCGGAATCCGAAGTCGGCGAGGAAGTCGGTCGGGAAGATCGTGCGGTGGACGACGAAGCGGTCGTAGGCGTCCGTGCCCTCCGGATAACGGTAGCCGAACGTCTCGATCGCCTTGACGCCGCGATCCCGCGCCTCGCCGATCGCGGACAGGAAGAGGCTCTGCATCACCCACGGCGTCTGCAGATCCACCAGGTACGCGCAGGTGATCAGGGTCGCGTCCTGGGACGGCGGCCCGGCGGGTAGCTCCTGCGCCCGCGGGAAGTGCTCCGACGGAGCGAACTGCATGGCGCCCAGAAGCCGTTCGTCACCGTAATAGAGCGTGCCCCACGCCCCCCACTCCTCCTCGACCCGGTCTGCCCACTTGCCCTTTGCCGCCGGGCGCCTACCGCCGGTCTGCCAGAAGACGCACCCGACGCACGGAGGCGGCGCGTGGGCAAGCGAGACCTGCGTAAGCGGGTGGAGCCTGTAGGCCATGCAGAGGCTAGTGTGCCCGCTCGAGCCGCAGGAGGGTCACCTCCGGCCGTGCGAGGAACCGAAAGGGCACGAAGCTCGTGCCGAGCCCGCGCGAGACGTATAGCTGTCCCACCGGCGTCTGCTGGAGCCCTTCCCAGTGCCGCGCCCGCAGGTGCTCGAGCCGGATCCTTCCCCGCGGGGTCGGGATGCAGATCTGCCCGCCGTGCAGGTGGCCGGCGAGAACGAGGTCGACATCGCCCGGCTCGAGCCGGCGCACGACGTCCGGGAAATGGCAGAGCAGGATCCGGAGGTCGGCCTCGGGATCCGCGAGGCCACCGAGCGGAACACGGCGGTGAAACGAGACAGGATCGACCCCGACGACCTGGATTCGTGCTGCGCCAACCTCGACCACACGGCCCGAGCCGGAATAGAGAACGGCTCCGGCGCTCTCGATCTCGGCTGGATCGCCGGGCTGGTTGAACGGGTCGCGAGTCGTGCCCAGGTCATGGTTCCCGAGCACGGCGTGCACGCCGTACGGGGCGGCGAGCGCGGTGAGCGCGCGACGGAGCTCCCGTACACCTCGCCGTCGGCTGACCAGGTCCCCGGTGATCGCGACGAGGTCGGGATGCTGCTCCCGCCCCCAGGTCACCGCCTTGCGAAGCGCCCGCCAGTTCAGCGACAACGTGCCGAGGTGGAAATCCGAGAGATGCAGGATCCGGAAGCCGCGCAGATCCTCGTGGAGGCCCGGAACGAGAACGTCCACCTCGAGCGTCTCGACCCACTGCGCCTCGTAGAGCGACCAGGCGGCCAGCGCGCCGCCCACGGCGGCCCCCGCACCCGAACCACGGCTCAGGCGTTCGCGCAAGTTTCGACCGAAAACCGGCATCTCTCTCTCCGGAGGGGCTGACCGGCCCGGTTTCCCCAGGGAGGCCGGGCCGGTGTTCTTGGATGACTGGGCCTACGGAGCCTCGAGCTTCTCGAGGACGGGCGTCATGGACACGACGTGGCGCTTGAACTTGAGCTCCGAGTCCTCGAGCCCGGCCGCGACCCCGATCAGCTGCGAGAGGTGCAGGATCGGCAGCTGGTAGCGCTTGCCGGTCGCCGCCTCGAGCTTCTGCTGCCACGCGTCGAGCGACAGGTGGCAGAGCGGGCACGGCGTCACCATCGCGTCCGCCCCGGCCTCGAGCGACTGCTCGATCGGCTGGATCAACTCGCCGAGAGCCGTCTCCTCGCGCGCCTGGATGATCGGGAACCCGCAACACTTGATCTTGGCCGGGTAGTCGATCGGCTCGCCGCCGCAAGCTTCGATGATCGCTTCGAGCGACCACGGCTTGTCCGGGTTCTCGAAGCCCATGAGCTTCGAGGGCCGCAGGATCTGGCAGCCGTAGAACGGCGCCACCTTGAGGCCCTTGAGGCCCTTGTGTGCGACCTCCTTCAGGCGGTCGTACCCGTCACCCTGGGCGATCAGCCAGAGGAAGTGCTTCACCTCGACGCCGCCCGAGTAGGGCGGCGCGCCGACGCGCTCGAGGTTCTCGCTGACCCGCTTCCGCAGCAGATCGTCGTTCTGGAGCATGAAGTTGGCCTGGCGGAGGTTGAGCGTGCAGACGTTGCAGATGGTCATCAGCGTGTCCGCGCCGGTGGCCTCGGCGTAGGCGAGGATGCGCGCGTTCAGGTGCAGGTAGTAGTCGGGCTCCGCCTCGTGGATGTCGCCGGCGCCGCAGCAAGTAACGGAGTCGAGCTCCTCGAGCTCGATCCCGAGCTTCGGAGCGAGAGCCTGCGTCGACGAGTCGAGCTCCTTCGCCGAGAGCGAGGCGAGACAGCCCTTGTAGTAGGCGACTTTCATCCTTCCGCCCTCGGCGGAGTCTCACCGGGCGTCACCTCTGGCGCGTCACGGCTCACTGCGCCGGAGTCCGTGTGCTCGATCCTCGCGAGCGCCCGCTCACCCTGGACGTGCCCGAGCGCTCCGTCGCGACCCTGCGTCGCGATGAGCTCGCGCAGGGCACGGGCCTCGCCGACGGCCTGTGCCACGTGCGGCGGGACGGGAAGCGGGACCTTCCCGACGCGAAGGAGCGAGAGCGCGAACTTCGTCTGCTTGATCGCCTCGACGATGCCCTGGGTCTTCGGCACCAGCTCGGTCTCGCGGAGCCAACCCGTCGTCTCGGCGGAGCGGACGAACCACTTCGCGTGCTTCGCGCCCATGTCGCGGTCGATGCCCTCCTTGATCGACTCGGCGCCGAGCTTCGCGATCGCGTCGCGCGGGTCGACGCCTTTCGGGCAGCGCTCGTTGCAGAAGTAGCACCGGGTGCAGTCCCAGATCCCGTGCTCGTCGTTGTAGGACTCGAGGCGCTCCACCTTCGTGCGCTCGCGCGGGTCGCCAACGAACCGGAACCCCTTCGCGAGGGCCGCTGGGCCGAAGAACTCCGGGTCCGACTCCATCGAGTTGCACTCGGAGACGCAGCACCCGCACATGATGCAGAGGGCTTCCTTGTGGATCGGGTTCATCTCCTCCTGCGTGTGCTGGAACTCCCTCTCAGGTACCTCCTCGTAGC
>JBPCPR010000281.1:0-2538 GCA_050998925.1 Gaiellaceae bacterium | reverse complement strand
CTTCAGGTCGATGGAATCGACCGCCCCCGTGGCCGCCAGCTCTGCGATGAGCTCCTCATCCCACGAGCTCGTCGGGTCGAGCTTGAACCTGAGCTTCGGATAGAGATCGAGCCAGCGGTGGAAGGGCGCCGTGGAGGCTGGCTCTCCGAGGCGCATGGAGACCACGAAGGTCACCGGGCGAGGCTTACGCCCGACGGCTTCTGCGAGCGACCGGCCGGCTTGCCGGAGCGCCAGGTCGAGCGCAGCGCTTTCGAAGGCCCACCGGCGGTAGTTGCGGAAGACCTCCTCGCCCGGTGGCTCCGGGAACAGGTCGAGCTCGTCGAGCAGCCTGGAGAACGAATCGAACGTCCACGAGCCCGCGAGGGGCTGGACGGGGCCGGCTTCCTGGAGGCGGCCCTGATCGGCCTCGGCGTAGGTCACGTCCTCGCCGACTCCCTCGTGCCCTCCTCCCTGGAGCCGAACGACCGTCGTGCGTCTCGTGAAACCGGTCGAGACGTCCCTGGCGAGACCCTCGAGCGCATAGGACTCGATTTCGAGCGGCAGTCCAGAAACGGTGTCGTAGAGCGGCATCCTGGCGTCACCCTACCGTTTGGGCATCTTTTGTCCCGGGTAAACGAGTTGGGACAAGCCAACGAAGAGGAGCTATATGCCTACCATCGAGCAGTCGATCGAAGTCAACGTCCCGGTACGCACCGCGTACAACCAGTGGACGCAGTTCGAGGAGTTTCCGGAGTTCATGGAGGGCGTCGAGTACGTCAACCAGATCGACGACACCCACCTTCGCTGGAAGGCGGACATCGCCGGCAAGTCGGAGGAGTGGGAAGCCGAGATCACCGAGCAGATTCCGGACGACCGCATCGCCTGGAAGGCGACGGGCGGTAACGGAACCAGCGGTGTCGTCACCTTCCACCGGATCGACGACGCGAAGACTCGGATCATGGTCCAGATGGACTGGAAGGCCGAGGGCATCGTCGAGAAGGCCGGGAGTGCCATGGGCTTCGACGACCGGCGCGTGAAGGGCGACCTCGAGCGCTTCAAGAAGCTCGTCGAGCGCCACGGCCAGGAGTCGGGTGCCTGGCGCGGTGAGGTCGAGCAGACCTCCACGCGCTAACGCGCACACCAAGAACCAGCTCGCCAAGAGGGGCGGCGCTTCGGCGTCGCCTCTCTGTCGTTCAGGCTCGAACGAGTTGTTCGAACGCTTGCTCGAAGACCTCGGTGGGCTGCGCCCCGAGCACGACCAAGCGGTCGTCGAGCAGAAACGCCGGGATTGCGTTGATGCCGATCGCGTGCGCTTCCGAGGTCGCGAGTGCCACGCCATCCCCGTGCAGGTCGCCGCTGATCGCAGCCTCGGCTCCCTCGAGCCCGAGCTCCGACGCAAGCGCGCGAAGGATCTCGGGGTCGCCGATGTTCTGGCCCTCTTCCCAGTACGCCTGCATGAGTCGGTCGTGTGCGAGCGCGTGCTTCGCTTGCGCTCGCGCCAGCTCGGGCAGGCGGAGAGCCGCCCGTGAGTTCGGCACGACCTCGGGCGGCGGCTTGTAGCGGAGCCCCTCCCGCTCGAACGCCGACTCGAGACGCTCGTGGAAGCTTCCCCCGTAGCGCCGGTTGAGCTCGGCTCGCGGGATGCCCTCGGGCGGATACTCGGGATGGAGATCGAAGGGCAGCCAGTCGATCCGGGCGCCGAACCGGCGCCCGAGCCGCTCAGCCGTGCGCTGGCCGAGGCGGCAGAAGGGTCAGATGTAGTCCGACCAGATGACGATCCGGTGCCTGGGCACGAGCCCAGACTAGCCATGGGCGAGGTCCTAGCCGGCGTGGCCCGAGCGGTGCCGCCTGGCACGTTTCTCGGGCACCGGCTCAGCAGCCGCCTTGCGACGAACCTCCGCCTTCTCGACGAAGGCGTGGTCGCACGGCCCGAGCCCCAACTTGCTCGGGATGACAACCCGAGTCGTTGGCGGGGCGTCCTTCACGTTCCTCACAGTCTAGTCGCTTCCTGTACGAAGCGCGGCCCATTATGTGTGAATCGGGGCTGCCACCGGCGACGCCGAGCTCGTCAAATCCTGATTCGTCGAGTTCCTCGAGGAGCGACAGGTCGGCCGCAGTGAGCGGCGGTGAAGTGCGGCGATGAACCACCGATCGGGTGGTGGGTCAACCGCTCCTTCGCAGGCGATACTCCGTTCAAGGGAAACGGGACGGGCTCGCGGGCAGACGGCGAGCCTGGAAAACGAGGTGAGCCCCGATGCGGCGGGGGCTCGCCCAACGTGGCGGACTGCGATTTCCGTGGCCCGGCACGCCAGCCGGCGGGGAAGGACGATATGGGCGGCACAAAAATTCTCGAGGTGGCGGAGAACGGGCGGGGCGCGCGGGAAGCGCTCTGCGCGGCGGAGCGTGTCCTCCTGCGGCAGCGGATCTCGACCGCGGTGCGTGAGCGCGAGCTTGCGGACGACGAAGCGTGGAGGGGGAAGAGAGCGAATGGGCGTGCGGCTACGCGTCGACGACCCTGAGCTACTCGAAGACCTGCTCCAGTACTTGGAGCGGCGAGGC
>JBPCPR010000305.1:0-4291 GCA_050998925.1 Gaiellaceae bacterium | reverse complement strand
GCATCGTGCCCCGCGACACCGCCGACCGAAGCGGGCCTGCACAGGCTGAAGAGGATCGGACCGTTCCGGCCGTGCCGGGGCCCGCGGTGGGCGCAACGTGGGTGCTTCTCGGCGTTCTCGGCGCGTTCGGCGCGCTCGCCGCCGTCGTCCTACTCGGGCCTCGGCTGCGCCGCTCCCTCCTGGACGCCCGCGCCGGCCGCCACGGCGCCGTCGCGGCCCTCGTGGACGAGAGCATCGACGACCTTCGCTCCGAAGGCGACCCGCGCCGCGCTGTCATCGCCGCGTACGCGCGCATGGAGCGCGGGCTCGGCCGGGCAGGCCTGGCGCGAAAGCCGTTCGAAGCGCCCCTCGAGTACCTCCGGCGGGTGCTCCTCGACCTGCAGGCCGGCGCCCAGCCCGTCGGCCGGCTCACCGAGCTCTTCGAGCGGGCCAAGTTCAGCCGACACGAAGTCGGCGCGGACGCCAAGGACGAGGCGATCGAGTGCCTCCTCGCCATTCGCGGCGACCTGCGGATGGCGCAGTGACGACCGGCCTGGCCGTCGGGCTGCTCGTGGTCGAGGCGCTCGGCCTCTCGATGCTCGCCTGGTGGGCGCTCCGGGCCTTGCCGCCCGACTCGACGACCTTCGAGCGTGCGCTTCGCGCGCGGCGAGCCCGCCCACCGCGCCTCCGCGAGCTCGAGCGCATCGAGCACGACGTCGTCCAGGGAGCCGCGAACCCGCTCGACCTCCATCGCCGGCTCCGGCCGCTCCTGCGGCAGATCGCCGCGCACCGGCTCGCCACCCGCTTTGGAGTCGCACTCGATGCCGAAGACGGGCAGGCGCACCGGCTGCTCGGGGACGAGGCGTGGGCACTTCTCCGACCGGGCCGTGAGCTGCCCGACGAGCGGCGAGGGCCCCGCCTCGGCGTCCACGAGCTCGAGGCGATCGTCGCCCGGCTGGAGAAGCTGTGACGCCGATCGAGGAGGTCGCGCACACCTCCGAGCGCCTCCTCGACGAGGTCGAGCGCGCCGTCGTCGGGAAGCGCGAGGCGCTCGAGCTCGTTCTGCTCGGGATCCTCGCGGACGGCCACGTCCTGATCGAGGACTTCCCGGGCCTCGCCAAGACGCTGATCGCCCGCTCCTTCGCCCAGGTCGCGAGCCTCGGCTTCTCCCGCATTCAGTTCACGCCGGACCTGATGCCGTCGGACATCACGGGCTCGTCGATCTACGACCAGCGAGCGGGCGACTTCGAGTTCCGCCCCGGCCCGATCTTCACGAACCTCCTCCTCGCGGACGAGATCAACCGCGCTCCACCGAAGACACAGGCAGCACTCCTCGAAGCCATGCAGGAGCGCCAGGTCACGATCGACGGCACCACGCACACGCTCGCGAGGCCCTTCCTCGTCCTGGCGACCCAGAACCCGATCGAGTACGAGGGCACCTATCCGCTGCCCGAGGCCCAGCTCGACCGGTTCCTGCTCCGGATCGAGGTCGGCTATCCCGACCGGGCGGGAGAGTGGGAGATGCTCGAGCGCCGGCGCGAGCGCCGTGCGGACGAGATCGAGCTCGAGAGCCTCGTCGACGGCCCGACGCTCCTGGCGCTGCAGGCGGCCGCCGAGGACGTCCACGTCGCCGAGAGCATCGGCCTCTACATCGTCGATCTCGTGAGCGCCACGCGAGCGAACCCGCGCGTCCAGGTCGGTGCGAGCCCGCGCGGCACCCTCGCCCTCCTCAAGCTCTCGCGCTGCCGCGCGGCGCTCCGCGGCCGGGACTACGTGACCCCGGAAGACGTGAAGGACGTCGCTCCGTCGGCGCTCGCCCACCGGCTCACCCTGCGTCCCGAGGTGTGGGTGCAGCGAGTGCGGCAGGAAGACATCGTCCGAGAGTGCCTCGAGGGCGTCCCGACCCCCGCAGCCGAGGATCTGGAACCCATCGTCGAGTGACCTCGAGCGCGACGCCGAAGCTCCGGGCCTACGTCGTCCTGGCGGCCGCCGGGCTCCTCGCGGCGCTCGTCCTCGGGCGGCCCGAGCTGGCCGCCCTCGCTGCGCCGTTCGCCGCCTCGCTCGCCCTCGGCATCGGCCTGGCGCGGCGGCCCGAGCTACGTGTCCGGTACGACCTCGACCGTGAGCGAGCGCTCCAGGGCGAGCGGGTGCAAGCCTCGATCGAGATCGAGAGCGACGTCGCGCTCCAGCCGGTCGAGCTCCTCCTCCGACTGCCGGCGGGGCTCGCGAGCGGCTCCCGGGCTCTCGCCTTGCAGGTTCGAGCCGGAGAGCGCGAGCGGATCGAGATTCCGCTCGACTGCAAGCGCTGGGGCGGGTACTCCGTGGGCGATTTCCAGCTCCGGGCCCGAGACCGCTTCGGGCTGCGCGTCTACGAGCAGCGGCTCGACGTGCGCCGCCCGCTCAGGGTCTATCCGCATGAGGAGACGCTCCGCTCGCTGCTCGCGCCTGCCGAGACGCAGGCCACGGCGGGGAACGAGGTGGCGCGGGCGAAGGGCGACGGGATCGAGTTCGCCGACATCCGCCCGTTTGTCCCGGGGGATCGCGTGCGCCGGATCAACTGGCGCGCCAGCGCCCGCCGCCCCGGCCTCTGGGTGAACGAGTCCCACCCGGAGCGGAACACCGACGTGATCCTCTTCCTGGACAGCTTCGCGGAGGCGCGTCACGGCGCCAGCGGCACGCTCGACCTGGCGGTGCGTGCGGCCGGGGCGCTCGCCGCCCGCTACCTGCGCCGAAGCGACCGGGTCGGCCTCGTGAGCTTCGGCGGAGTCCTTCGCTGGCTCGAGCCGTCGATGGGCTCGGTTCAGCTCTACCGGATCGTCGATGCGCTCCTCGACACGGACATCGCGCTCAGCTACGCCTGGAAGGGAGCCGATGTGATCCCACCCCGGACGCTGCCGCCGCAGGCGCTCGTGATCGGCCTCACGCCGCTCCTCGACGACCGCAGCGTCGGCGCTCTGCTCGACCTGCGGGCACGCGGATTCGACCTGGCGATCGTGGACGTGTCTCCCCTTCCCTTCCTACCGCCGGAGCGGGACCGCCTCGCGCGCCTTGCCCGCCGGGTCTGGGCGCTCCGGCGCGAGGTGCTCCGGCACGAGTACCAGCAGCTCGGGGTGGCGGTCGCCGAGTGGCGGGACGGGGAGCCGCTCGAGCAGGCGATCGAGGAGGTGAGACGATTTCGGCGCTCCGCACGAGCCGTCCGCGCCTGATCGTCGCGGCGGGCTCGGTCGCCGTCGGCGCGGTGCTGGCCGTCGACGCCTGGCTTCTCTCGGCCCGGTGGGAAGGCACGATCGCCGGCACGGCCGCCGTGGGGCTAGGGGTGCTCGCCGTCTCCCTGGTCCTGCGCTTCTCCCCGGGAGTCCCGGTCGGCCTCGCCTGCCTCGCGGGCTCCTACGCGGCCGCGCTCGAAAGCCGTGGGGTCGACGTCGACCTCTCGACGACGCTCTACGCCGCGCTCTTTTTCCTGACGGCCGAGCTCGCCTACTGGTCGCTCGAGCTCTCCCCCGGGGTCCAGCCGGCCCCGGGAGCCGCCCAACGCCGTGTCCTCTTCCTGGCCCTCGGGGCGCTCGCAGCCCTGACGCTCGCCGGCCTCGTGCTGGCGGCTGCCCTCGAGCCGCTCCCTCGGAACCTCCTGGTGCAGGGGCTCGGGGTCGCCGGGGCTCTCGTCGCCTTGGGCGTGATCGCAGTCCTGGTGCGGCGTTCCGAGCCGTGCTAGAACAGCGGTGCGCTTGCTCCGCTACACTGCGAAGCGAACAGAGCGAGTACAAGTGGTGCCACGCACTTCCTTTGCCCGTTCGTGAAATGGCAAGGAGGTGAGTTAATGGCAACCGGAACCGTCAAGTGGTTCAACGATGCGAAGGGCTTCGGCTTCATCGCCCCCGAGGGTGGTGGAAAGGATCTCTTCGTTCACCACTCCAACATCGCCGGCGATGGCTTCAAGTCGCTAGCGGAAGGCGCCAAGGTCGAGTTCGAAGAGCGCGAGGGTCAGAAGGGCCCCGAGGCAACGAACGTGACTGAGGTCGCAGGCTAGGAGACGTCATTCCCCCCAAGGAAGAGAAAATCGAACTCGAGGGCGAGGTCGTTGAGGCCTTGCGGAACAGTATGTTCCGCGTGGCCCTCGACAACGGCCACGAGACGCTCGGCTACACGGCCGGGAAGATGCGGCGCTATCGCATCAAGGTGTTTCCCGGTGATCGCGTGAAGATCGAAGTCTCGCCGTACGACCTCACCCGCGGGCGGATCGTCTACCGCTACAGGTAGTCCCGGTCGAGGGCCTCGTCGAGGAGCGCAAGCCCCTCGGCGAGGTCTTTCCGGG
>JBPCPR010000288.1:0-13433 GCA_050998925.1 Gaiellaceae bacterium | reverse complement strand
TTGTGCCTTCGGCGGTGCGGTGAGGGGAGGAAGTGAGCAGCACGGGACACTGGGGTCGGTTCACAGTGGGGTTGTTGGTGGCGTCAGGCCTGTTCGCTTCGGCGGCGCAGGCGCGAACAGACACGTCCTCGGTGCAGGTGGAGCAGGCCGACACGACGCAGGTTGCCGCCGTCGGCGATGCTCGCGCGCTCGTCGTGAGCACGGCGTCGAACCGCTCGAATCCGGTGCTGTTGGACGGCCAGTCGTTTGCGGGGAGGATCTACGTCTTCGTCCCGAACGACACCGCGATCACGCAAGTTCGTTTCTTCCTCGACGACCCTTCGATGTCCGGCGCCCCCCGTCGCACCGATACCGGCGCCCCGTGGGACTTTGCGGGCGGGACGGCTACGACGGCCACCGCCTTCGACGTCCGCACGCTCGCGGCTGGTGCGCACACGATCACCGCCGCGATCGACGAGACGGGCGGGACGACCCAGGTCGTGAGCGCGTCGTTCACGGTCATCACCGGATCTCAGCTTCTGGCAGGGGTTTCCCCGGTGCGGGCGAACGCGCCACCCCTCGACGGGCAAACCGTGAGCGGGCCTATCTACGTGTTCGCGCTCTCGGACGTCGGTGTCTCCCAGGTGCGGTTCTACCTCGACGACCCGACCATGAGCGGCTTGCCGCGGCAGGTCGAGACGGCGGGGCCGTACGACTTTGCCGGTACGGCGGGCAACGGTAGCGCCAACCCGTTCGACACCGCGATCCTGAGCGGTAGCTCGCACACGATCACGGCTGCGATCGACCTGACGGCCGGCGGCACCCGTGTCGTCACGGCGACGTTCGACGTCCTGCAGACCCTCGCCTTCTCACCGGCTTCGCTTACCTTCTCCAGGACCGCGGGCGGATCCGTTCCATCCCAGACGACGGAGCTTGCTTCTGCCGGCACCTCTGCTGCGGTCACGATCACCGACGACGCGCCCTGGCTCTCGGTCTCTCCACCGTCCGGCTCGACCACTCTCACGGTGACCGTCTCTCCCGATGCGAGCGGGCTCGCCACCGGTACGCACACGGCGACGGTGACCGCATCCGCACCGGGCCACGAGCCGGCGACGTTGCCGGTCACGGTGACGATCGGTGCGGACTCGACCCCACCGGCGGCACCGACGAGCGTCGTGGCGAGCGCGGGCGATACCGAGGTGACGCTCACCTGGAGTGCGAACACCGAGTCCGACCTCGCGGGTTACAACGTCTATCGCGATACGTCGCTTCCCGTCCCAACGACCACCCCGCTCAACGGCTCGACCCTCATTTCGTCGACGAGCTTCACTGACAGCGGGCTCGTCAACGGCACGACGTACCACTACGTAGTTGAAGCGGTCGACACGAGCGGCAACAAGGCCGCGGCCGCTGCCGTCGGCGCGACCCCCCAGGCTGCCGTCGGCGCGACCCCCCAGGCTGCCGGCACCGCGCTGGACGTCAGCGTCAACTTCCAGAGCGAGTCCGCGCCCGTTCCCACCGGCTTCCTGCGCGACTTCGGAGAGCCCTTCGGCGCCCGGACCGGAGCAGCTCAGGGCTCGGGTCAGACGTACGGGTGGGTCGTCCCCGGCACGCAGACTCCCGTCAGCCTCGTCGGACTCGGCCGCGACCGGAATGTGATCTCGGACCAGAAGCTCGACACGTTCATGCACATGCAGCTCACCGGGAACCCGGAGGGCGCGTGGGAGATCGTCGTCCCGAACGGGGCCTACAACGTGATGCTCAGCGTCGGAGAGTCTGGAAGCTCACGCGACAGCAGGCATCGCATCAACATCGAGGGACAGATAGCGATCTTCGACTTCGTCCCGACGACGACCGTCAAGTTCGCGAACGTGACCCGCACGGTCAACGTGGCCGACGGAGCCTTGACGATCGACCAGCAAGGCGGGAGCAACACGAAGCTCGACTACGTCACGGTGGTGGCGGACGACACAGCGGTGAACCGTCCATCGGTGACGAGCTCCGATCCCGCGAACGCAGCGACCGGCGTCCGGCGGGATGCCCCAGTGACGGCGGAAGTTCGGCTCCCGAACGTTGGCTACGGCATCGACGAGGCCACGCTGACGTCGTCCACGGTGACAGTCACACGCGCGTCCGACGGGATGGAGGTGCCGGCCAATGTGAACACGAGCGGCGGCGGCGACGTCATCGTTCTGCAGCCGATCGACCGCTTCGCCGAGAACACGACCTACAGGTTCGACGTCACGGACGGCGTGAAGGATCTGAGCGGGGCACCGTTCATCCCTCACACCAGCACCTTCACGACCGGCACCGCGGGGGGTGCGCTGTCGAGCTCGATCGCCTTCGAGCAGGTCGCCCTTGCGAGCGCCACCGGCAGGGCTTTCACGAGCCTTGCGATCGGCCCGGATCACAAGCTGTACGCGGCGACGATGGACGGTGAGGTCGTCCGCTTCCCGCTGAACGCGGACGGGACCACGGGGACCGCGGAGGTCCTCTCGGGCCTCACGACGGCCGAAGGGGGGCCGAGGACGATCATCGGCCTCGCGTTCGATCCCGGGGCGACCGCGGCGAATCCGGTCCTGTGGGTCAGCCACGGCGTTGCGACGTTCAACAACGCTCCGGACTGGACCGGAAAGGTCACCCGGCTCTCTGGAGCGAATCTCGCCACCGTGCAGGACTTCGTGGTCGGCCTGCCTCGGTCGATCCGCGATCACATGACGAACAGCCTTGCCTTCGGGCCCGACGGGGCTTTGTACGTCTTGCAGGGAAGCAACTCGGCGATGGGCGCCCCCGACTCGGCGTGGGGAAACCGCCCTGAGCGTGTCCTGAGCGCAGCCGTCCTCCGCATCGACTCGGGGGCGATCTCGAGCCCGCCGCTCGATGTTAAGACAGAGGGCGGGGGTACGTACGACCCCTTCGCGGCAGGAGCGCCACTCACGATCTTCGCAAGCGGACTTCGGAACTCCTTCGACCTGCTCTGGCACTCGAACGGCCAGCTCTACGTTCCGACCAACGGGTCGGCTGCCGGCGGCAATACGCCCTCGACGACGAGCCCGTTGCCGAGCTCGTGCACCAGCCGTCTCGACGCAGGGACGAACGGGGCGTACACCGGGCCGTCCGTCCCTGGCCTCTCGGCCGTCCAGTCTGCGCAGAGCGACTTCCTGTTCCGCGTCGTGGAGAACGGCTTCTACGGACATCCCAACCCGAGTCGCTGCGAATGGGTCATGAACGGCGGCAATCCGACGTCCGCCCAGGATCCCGGTCAGGTGGGCGCGTACCCGGTGGGGACGTTGCCCGATCGGAACTGGCGCGGCGCGGCGTACAACTTCGGTGTGCATTACTCACCGAACGGGGCCATCGAGTACACGGGAGGGGTCTTCGGGGGTGCCCTCGAGGGCAGAATCATGGTGGCCCGCTACAGCGCCGGCGACGACATCATCGTCCTGACGCCCGGAGGTGCGAATCTCGACATCGTCGACGCCCAGACCGGGGTCACCGGCTTGACCGGCTTCGTCGACCCGCTCGACCTGACGGAAGACGAGTCCACCGGCTTCCTTTACGTGAGTGAGCTCGGGGCGGGCCGCATCACCCTGCTTCGGCCGAATGTAGTCGAAGGGGCGCGCATCGGCATCGACAAGTCCCGCCTTGTACTGAACGACGTCCAGGGCGGAGGCGTGAGCCCCTCGCAGTTCGTCACGGTCGGGAACCCGGGCGACCAGAACCTGACGGTGACGGCCCTCACGATCGGTGGAACCAATCCGAGTCAGTTCCAGATCACCCGGCAGCCGTCGCTGCCGGTAACTCTCCTTCCAGGCGCGTCCTTCGAAGTCGGCGTCGCGATGGCTGCAACCTCGGTCGGGACGAAGTCGGCGCTCCTCCAGATCGCGAGCAACGACGGCACGGCTTCGGTCACGGACGTCAAGCTCCGCGGGCTGGGAACACTCGGAACCGGAGGGACGAACGAGCCCTCCCTCCAGTGGATTCTCGATACCTATGAGATCCCGGTGAACGTCGGCGATCCCGACCCGACCAACTCCGCCTTGCCGACCTCGGCTCTGCTGGGTGACGAAGTGAGTGCTCAGAAGTTCCGCAAGGCCGGCTCCGGTCCGGTCAGTGTCGAGCCCCTCGCCGTCTTCGGTCCCCAGAGCACCGTAGGCAACGTCCTTCGGTTCGGCTGGTACACCGCCGGGAGCAAGAACTGGCGCCGGGAGCTCTTCACCGTTCCGAATCCATCCTTCCAGAGCGTCTATCCGGCTACGTCCGGCGATCTCGAGTTCGATCCTGGCGCGGACCGGTTCGGCTTCTACTCGATGTGGCCGTTCTTCTCCAATCGGCAGGTCTACGGCGAGGACTTCCTGAACACGTTCACCGGCGCCCTTCCGCATCACGTCCGTGTCTACCCGCTAAAGGCAGCTGGCGGCAGCGTCGTCGCAGATTCGTACGTCGTCGCCTTCGAGGAAACGACCAGCGGGACGGATTACCAGGACGTCGTCGCCATCATTCGGAACGTGCAGCCGGTTGCCGCCGCGGAGCCGCAGCTCGAGGTCGAGAACACGGACGGGGTGCCGCTGCGCGACAGGCTGGGGTTCAGCCGGATCGGCAGCTTCACTAGCCCGCCCTCCCACGGCGTCCATGACCGGACGATCCTTCGCCTTCGGAACGGGGGAGCAAGTCCGCTCACGGTCAGTGCCTTGACGTTCTCCGGGCCGTGGCAGCTCACAACGCCGGTGGCGCTCCCGGCCACGATTGCGCCCGGAGCAACGCTGGACGTCCCCGTTCTCTTCACCGCCTCGAGCGGAGCCCTGGCGACCGGTTCGCTCACGATTCAGAGCAACGATCCGGTCGGACCGAAGGTCGTCGACCTGGCCGGGTACTGGCAGACCGTCTAAGAAGGAGGCAAGGAACCGACGCTCGCAAATATCTTAAAGGTCTTCGGATACAAGACGGTGCTGACCAGCGGCGCCCAGAAGCTGAACGAGCAGGGACGCGTCTCGGCAACTGGCGACGAGGTTCTGTCGCCTTACTGGCGCCGTGCCGACACGTCACAGCCGGTCAGTGTCAGGCAGCTCGCGGCGTATCACACCCAGGGCAACGTCGCCGTTCTGCGTTGGCATGCAAGGGGGTCGACCTCGGCGACGCAGATCTTCACGTCGAAAGGTGACAACGCCCAGACCGTCCTGCCGTTTGCGGCCAACACCTCGCCGCCAGCGCTTGCGTCGGCCTCGTTCACTCCGAGCGCCTCTGCCTTCGGATTCAAGGTCGACGGCGAATGGAGCGACCCGGCTCTTAACGACCAGGTCCCGGACACCACCAACGGCTGTCCGGGACCGTGCGGGCATCACGTCCGCTTCTGGCCGGTCCGTGACGAGAGCTCCAGGATCGTCCCCGACACCTGGCTCATGGCGATGGACTACGCCGGGATCAACTACGACTACCAGGACAACGTGTACCTCATTTCGAATGTGGCGCCGGCCGATCCTGCCCTGACGCCTGGAAACGCCGTCGCTCGAATCGACGTCGCCGGTGCGGGCGACTACACGGACACCATGGGACACGTGTGGAAGCCGGACACCGGCCTCTTCTCGCCGCCCACCGCGATCGACGAGGGCGCAACCGTCACCCCCCTCGAGATCGCCGGCACCGATAACGATGTCATCTACCGGACGTATCGTGGGAACGTCGGCGCCGTGCCAGTCAGCGAGCGAGTGCTCCGGTACGAGATCCCCGTGACCGGTGCTGGAAAGTACGACGTCCGGCTTCACCTTGCCGAACGATGCTCCTGCAACGGCACCGTCGGCAGGCGGAAGTTCGACGTCGAGGCAGAGAAGCGTCTGGTCGCCGACGACGTGGACATCTTCTCCGCTTCGGGAGCGTTGAACACCGCGTACTCGCTCCCGCTCAGCGGCATCCCCGTCACCGACGGGAGCCTGAGCCTCACGCTCCGGACGGTTTCCGACTACGTCTCGATCGCAGGCATCGAAGTGTTCTGTCAGGGCTTGTGCGTCGGGGGTTCGGGCGACGAGACAGCCCCGGCTGCACCGACGAACGTCAGCGCCGTGGCCGGGGACGGCACCGTCGCGCTGACGTGGGACGCAAACTCGGAGTCAGACTTCGCCGGCTACAAGGTGTACCGCTCGACGTCCTCGCCGGTCTCCACGAGCGGCACGGCGCGCAGCGGGTCGACGCTCCTGACCTCACCGCAGTTCACGGATACGGCGACGAACGGGACGACCTATTTCTATGTCGTGCAGGCCTTCGACTCGAGTGGCAACAAGGCGACGTCCGCGACCGTATCGGCGACGCCGAGGAATGCGAGCGTGGTGGCGCTCCGAGTCAACTTCCAGAGCGCCACGGCGGCTGTGCCGACCGGTTATCTGCGGGACTTCGGGGAGGCCTACGGCCCCCGCACCGGGACGAACCAGGGGAGCGGCGAGACCTACGGCTGGGTGGCGCCGGGCACCTCCACGGGGCGGAGCATGGTCGGGTTCGGGCGTGACCGCAACCTCGTGAGCGACCAGCGTCTCGACACGCACATGCAGATGCAGCCCGCGGGGTCGAATCCGGGCGCCTGGGAGATCGCGGTGCCGAACGGCACCTACACGGTCACCGTGGCCGTGGGCGATGCCGCGGCGGTCTTCACGAGCACGCACCGGATCAACGCAGAGGGCCAGAACGTGATCGCCGGCTTCACGCCGACCAGCGGGAACCGCTTCGCGACGGCCACGGCGACCGTCACCGTCGCCGACGGGAAGATGACGATCGACGCCAACGGTGGGACGCTGACGATGATCGACTACGTCTGGATCGCCGGGAGCGACGGCACCGCGCCCACAACTCCGGCTGCTTTCGCCGCCATCGAGTCGCAGACCGACGGGGTCGTACTCGACTGGAACGACAACACCCAGAAGGACCTCGGGGGCTACAACATCTATCGCGCTTCGAGCTCGACTGGGCCGTTCACGAAGCTGAACCCGCAGCCTGTACCAGGTTCGTTCTTCCAGGACGCCGGCACCCCACCAGGATCCTTCTACCAGGTGAGCGCCGTGGACGTCGGCTACCACGAGTCCGCGCGGACGGCGGCGAAGGCGACCACGCCCGCGGCCCCCGACTCGACGAGGATTGCCTGGCAGAACTTCGCCACTTCCCCTGTCACGAGGCACGAGGCAGCGGGCATCGCGGTCAACGGCAAGCTCTACGCATTCGGCGGCTTCAGTGCCGGCAATACACCGTGCGAAGGCTTGACGGGCTCGTGCATCACCAAGGTTGCCCACGTCTACAACCCGGCGACGAACACGTGGTCGAGGCTCGCCAACATGCCCGAGGGCGTCACGCATGCAGGCATCGCATCCGACGGCACCGCCATCTACGTCGCCGGCGGCTACCTCGGGACCAGGCCGGACGGGACCCAGACGTTCGGGACGAATCATGTCTGGCGGTACAACATCGCCGCGAACACGTGGTCGAGCATGCCCGCGCTTCCTGAGGCTCGCGGCTCTGGGAACCTCGCGATCATCGGCAGGAACTTGCACTTCTTCGGCGGAGCCAACCTGAGCCGCGCAGATCGCAAGGAGCACTGGATCCTGAACCTCGACGGAGGCACGTCATGGGTCGCGGCCGCGCTCATGGCCGACGCCGCCACGCACCGAGGCTCGGCGGTCATCGGCGGCAAGATCTACGCAGTCGGCGGGCAGAAGGGAATCGATGCGAACGCAGTCACCCAGCGGACGCTCCAGGTCTGGGATCCCGCCAGTCCCGGCGCCTGGACGGTCCTCGCTCCCCTGCCGGCGCTCACGGGCGGGACCGGCCGGTCGCACATCGCGGCGAGCACGTTCGAGATGAACGGCCGGCTCATGGTCGTCGGCGGGGACCGGGCCTATTTCACCCCGATCGCGAACGTGACGTCCTACAACCCGGCGACGAACACCTGGAAGGAGCACACGCAACTTCCGCTCAAGCGGGACTCGGCCATCGCAGCGGTGATCAATGGAACGCTGTTCGTGACGACCGGTGCCAGCTCGAACACGAGTTACAAGGGCATCCCGACCGATCCGAGCACCTCGACGCTTGCCTCCAGCACGACCACAAGCAAGACATCCACGTCGAACTTCTTGCTCGGGACGTCGGGTGGGAGCTCGACCGACCTTCATGTCCAGGCGGCCGCAGAGGCTCTCTGCACCCTCGACCCGACGCTGTCGAAGACCGTCGCCGATCACCGGCCGGTCAGGCAGCGCTCGTCGGGCGCGTAACGCTCCCGGCGAGGAGGTACGCCGAGGCGAGCCCCGCCCACTCGCCGTAGGGCTCGAGCAACACACGGGTGTCGTCCGCGTCGGCCCACCGGCCGCTCAGCGCCGCACACAGCTTGATCAGACCCAGGTCGCCAACAAGGCCGTGCTCGAACCGTCCCAGGCCGTAGAGGCAAATGACGCCTGCCGACCATGGACCAAGGCCGCGCTCCCGCTCGATGCGAGCCCGTGCCTGGGCGGTCGGGATCCCGTGTAAGCGCTCCAGATCGACCTCGCGGGAGAGCCGGACGAGCGCCGTGGCCTTGCGGCTGGCCAGTCCGATCCGAGCCAGCTCGGCGGGAGCGAACCCGGCGAACGCCGCGCGAGTCGGTGGCAGCCGCAGACCCTCGTGCTCGCCGGAGGCTGCCCGGATGAGCTTTGCCTCGAGTAGCCGTGCCGCCTTCGCCTGGATCAGCTGCCCGCAAACAGCCTTCAGGAGCGCGTGCGTGACCGTCGCCACTCGCATCGGCCGCATCCCGCGGAGCGATCTGATGCGGCGCCCGAGGAGCGGATCGTCCCGGAACCGGCGGAGGAACTCGGAGTGGTCGTCGTCGACCGCAAGCACGAACCGCAATAGCTCCAGGGCCGCGCCCGGCTCGCGGCTCTCGAGCCTGACGGCCAGCGTTCCGTCCGGCCTCTGGCGGACGCGGGCGAGCGCGGGTGCCCCTCCGGCCTCGAAGACGACCGTGAGCACGCCGTCCCGAAAGACACGGGTGGCGTCGCTCTTAAGCCGTACGGAGAGTGCGAGCGAATACGGAGTACAAGGCCTCAGGTCCGTCTCGAGCACCACGAGACGACCCTATCGGCCCGTCCGGAGCCACCGAGGAGAAAGGTCTGTAGAGGATGGCGCTAAGAGCCGATACGCACTTCAGGCAGCACGGAAGTGCCTCCCGACCGGTTCGATAGCATGGGTTCGGCTGTAGACCGAAAGGACGCGAGCGTTGTTCGAACGCTTTACCGAACGAGCTAGACAGGTTGTCGTCCTCGCCCAGGACGAGGCCCGAGCCCTCAAGCACAACTACATCGGCACCGAGCACATTCTTCTGGGCCTCCTCCGAGAAGAGGAAGGCCTGGCCGCGCGCGTCCTCGAGTCCCTCGACATCACGGTCGAGGAGGTCCGCGCGCAGGTCGCCCGGATCGTCGGCCAGGGCGACGAGGTGACGACCGGCCAGATCCCGTTCACCCCGCGCGCCAAGAAGGTCCTCGAGCTCGCGCTTCGGGAGGCGCTCTCGCTCGGGCACAACTACATCGGCACCGAGCACATCCTGCTCGGGCTCGTCCGCGAGAACGAAGGTGTCGCAGCGCGCATCCTGCTCGACTTCGACGCGGACGCCGAGAAGATCCGCAACGAGATCATCCGGATGCTCTCCGGCCCCGGTCGCCGCCAGCAGGGCGGGGGCGGCACCACGGAGAAGTCGAAGAGCTCGAAGCTCCTCGACCAGTTCGGGCGCAACCTGACCAAGCTCGCCGCCGAGGGCAAGCTCGACCCGGTCGTCGGCCGCCAGACCGAGATCGAGCGGGTCATGCAGATCCTCTCGCGGCGCACGAAGAACAACCCGGTGTTGATCGGCGAGCCGGGCGTCGGCAAGACGGCCGTCGTCGAGGGTCTTGCCACCCGCATCTCCTCGAACCAGGTGCCCGAGCTCCTGAAGAACAAGCAGATTTACACGCTCGACCTGGCTGCGCTGGTCGCGGGCTCGAAGTACCGCGGCGAGTTCGAGGAGCGGCTGAAGAAGGTGATGAAGGAGATCACCCAGCGCGGAGACATCATCCTGTTCATCGACGAGCTCCACAACCTCGTCGGAGCCGGCGCGGCCGAGGGCGCGATCGACGCGGCCTCGATCCTGAAGCCGGCGCTCGCCAGAGGCGAGCTCCAGACGATCGGGGCGACGACGCTCGACGAGTACCGCAAGTACCTGGAGCGGGACGCCGCCCTCGAGCGCCGCTTCCAGCAGATCAAGGTGGAGGAGCCGTCCGTCGAGGACACGGTGCTCATCCTGAGGGGCCTGCGCGACCGCTACGAGGCCCACCACCGGTGCACGATCACGGACGAGGCGCTCCAGGCCTCGGCCGTTCTCGCCAGCCGCTACATCCAGGACCGCCACCTGCCCGACAAGGCGATCGACCTGGTCGACGAGGCCGCCTCGAGGATGCGCATCAAGACCATGACCGCTCCGCCGCGCTACCGCGAGCTCGAGGACGAGATCGACAACGTCCGCCAGGAGAAGGAGGCAGCGATCGAGTCGCAGGAGTTCGAGAAGGCAGCGAACCTGCGCGACAAGGAGCGCAAGCTGACGCAGAAGCGCCGCGAGCTCGAGGAGAAATGGCGGAGCTCGGAGACCGTCGAGCAGCCGGAGATCGGCGAGGAGGAGATCGCGGACATCGTCTCCATGTGGACGGGTATCCCGGTCTTCAAGCTGACCGAGGCCGAGTCCCAGAAGCTGATCCGGATGGAGGAAGAGCTTCACAAGCGCGTGATCGGCCAGGAAGAGGCGATCGTCGCCGTCTCGAAGTCGATCCGCCGCGCCCGTGCGGGAATCAAGGACCCGAAGCGCCCGACCGGCTCGTTCATCTTCCTCGGCCCCTCGGGCGTCGGGAAGACCGAGCTCGCCCGCACGCTCGCAGAGTTCCTGTTCGGCGACGAGGACGCGATGATCCAGGTCGACATGTCGGAGTACATGGAGAAGCACTCCGTGTCCCGGCTCGTCGGCTCGCCCCCCGGCTACATCGGCTACGACGAGGGCGGGCAGCTCACCGAGTCCGTGCGCCGGAAGCCGTACTCGGTCGTCCTCCTCGACGAGGTCGAGAAGGCCCACCCGGACGTCTTCAACATCCTGCTCCAGATCCTGGAGGACGGGAAGCTGACCGATGCCCAGGGCCGGAAGGTCGACTTCCGGAACACGATCGTGATCATGACCTCGAACATCGGCGCCGCCACGATCTCGAAGAATCAGGCGTTCGGGTTCTCGGTCGGAGACGAGTCCGGGCTCTCGTACGACGAGATGAAGGGCCGGATCATGGGAGAGCTGAAGAAGGTCTTCCGGCCGGAGCTCCTGAACCGGATCGACGAGGTCATCGTCTTCCACAAGCTCTCGAAGGACGAGATCAAGGTCATCGTCGAGCTGATGATGAAGCGGCTCCGAGAGCAGATGGTGGAGCACGAGGCCGCGATCGAGCTCACCGAGGGCGCCAAGGAGTTGCTCGTCGACAAGGGCTACGACCCGGCGATGGGCGCCCGGCCTCTGCGCCGCGCGATCCAGCGCTTCATCGAGGACCCGCTCGCCGACTATGTCCTCGGCCGCTCCCTCAAGCCCGGCTCGACGATCGTCGTCGACCGCAAGGAGGGCGAGCCGGAAGAGGTCGACATCCGCGTCGTCGAAGGCCCGCCGCCGGAAGAGGAGCGCGAGAAGGTCACGGTGCCACCCGATCCGCCGGCCGACGCGGCCGACGACCTGGACGAAGCCTGAGCGAGAGGCGGCGCGAGCCGCCTCTCGGCTTGTCTGGCAGGTTGCTCGCGGGTTCTACTTCGTCAGCACGAAGAACGCGATTGCAACGTACTGGCACGCAGCGGCTGCGATGACCAGCGTATGGAAGACCTCGTGGAACCCGTAGACCGCCGGTAGCGGATTCGGGCTCTTCCGGGCGTACACCAGCGACCCGAGCGTGTAGAGCAGGCCGCCGGTCAGGAGGAGAGCCACGCCCGCGGGTGCGATCCCGCGCACAAGCTGCGGCAGGACGAGCACCGCGACCCAGCCGAGCGCTACGGCGATGGCCACCGCGATCCAGCGCGGGCCGTCCGTCCACAGGAGTCTGATCAGGATCGCGCAGGCGGCTCCGGTCCAGACGACCGTGAGCACGAACACCTGCCAGGCGCCGGAGAGGATCAGGAGCCCGACCGGCGTGTACGTCCCGGCGATCAGGAGGAAGATCATGGCGTGGTCGAGCCGGCGCAGCCACTGGCGCTTACGCGGTGCCCACGTGCCGCGGTGGTAGAGCGCGCTCGCCCCGAACATCGCCGTCACCGACGTGGCGAAGACAAGCCCTGACCAGCGGGCGGCGTCCGACGACGCCGTTACGACGAGGATGGCTCCGACGACGAGCGAGAGGAAAAACGCACATTGATGGAGGACCCCGCGCAGTAGGGGCTTCAAGTCCTCCGCCGGCGAAGCGGTCGGGCCTTCTAACACGGCGGGAGAATACCTTCGACGCGCGATCTTCACACCAGGCGCGTCCAACTCGCTGTTGCATTGAAGTGGCGAAGTCGGCGCGGACCCGGCACACCCGCCTGCAGGCGGCGTCGGGACCGGTTCCTAGACTGGACGGGTGGCGAAGGCAGCTCTCCAGCACGCGTGCTCCGAGTGCGGTTACACGACCGGCCGGTGGCTCGGCCGCTGCCCGGAGTGCGAGAGCTGGGGCACCCTCGTCGAGGAGCGGATTGCGACCGCGAAGGGCAAGCTCGCGGCGCCGGCGCGCCCGCTGCTTCGGCTCGTCGACGTCGAGGCCTCGGACGCCGAGCGGCTCCCGACCGGTGTTCCCGAGCTCGACCGCGTCCTCGGCGGGGGCCTCGTGCCCGCCTCGCTCGTCCTCGTCAGCGGCGACCCGGGCATCGGCAAGTCCACTCTCCTCCTGATGGCGCTCCGGGACATGTCCGAGCGGCACGAGGTCGTCCTGGTCACCGGCGAGGAGTCGTCGGCCCAAGTCCGGCTGCGAGCCGACCGGCTCGGGGGTGGCGCCGGAGTCCAGATCCTCGCCGAGACGAGCCTGCCGGAGATCTGCGCGACGCTCGAGCGCGAGCGACCGGAAGTCTGCGTCATCGACTCGGTGCAGACGCTTTACGACCCCGAGCTCGGCTCGGCGCCCGGGTCGGTCGCACAGGTGCGGGAAGCCGCAGGCCGCCTACTCCGGCTGGCCAAGGAGCACGGCATCGCCACCTTCCTGGTCGGGCATGTGACGAAGGAGGGCGCGGTCGCCGGCCCCCGCGTCCTGGAGCACCTTGTCGACTGCGTCCTCCAGTTCGAAGGTGACCGCTACCGCTCTCACCGGGTGCTGCGCGCGGTGAAGAACCGCTTCGGATCGACGAACGAACTCGGAGTCTTCGAGATGACGTCCACCGGCCTCGCCGGCTTCTCCGACCCCTCCGAGCTCTTCGGGCGGTCGGAGGGAGAGGTGGGC
>JBPCPR010000112.1:0-8366 GCA_050998925.1 Gaiellaceae bacterium | reverse complement strand
AGGTCGATGTGGTCGAGGCCTCGTATGGGCATTCGTCCTCCTCTCCGACGCCGTGCGGGGCAGCCTATCGCCGATGCTACGGGGCTCGGCGTTAGCGAGGGATAGCTCGCTAACCCAGGCCACGGCGGCGTCCGTAGGAGAGGGCGAGCTAGTCGCCCGGCCCATAGATACGAGTCCCTCGTGACGAGTTTCGTTGCATTGTCAAGAGAAGTAACCCAGGGGACCGAAGGTGTAGTGCAGCTGCCTGGTTCTTGGACCGACTTCCTTGCCACGCGGGAGCCGACGGGAGGGGCGTTCACCCTGGTCGACGAGCAGGCGAAGCGCGGGGAGAGCGTCCCGCTGCAGATGCACCGGGACGACATGGAGTCCTTTTACGTGGGCGCGCCGGGCTTAGCCCGGTGCGGCTCGTTGACGCCCGCCTCTTCGCCCTAACCCGACACGAGTCGTCATGGCACGCGCGACTGCGCGGGCCGGACTCGTGTCGGCGTATGGAGCCAGCCGGGCTCGAACCGGCGACCTTCTGGCTGCCAGCCAGACGCTCTCCCAACTGAGCTATGGCCCCGCCGGCGTCAACTTTACCGTTTGGCGCGACTTTCGGCGGGGCACATTGTGGTCATGGAGAACGAGCATCTCAGCCCGGACGACCGCCGCAAGGTGCGCCAGGCCGTGCCGTCGATCATGTTCATCGGCGGCCTGCTCGTTCTGGCGGCGATCGTGACCGCTGTGATCATCGTGATCTGGGCCGCCGGCGGGTTCGGCGGCGAGGGTACCGAGGGCCTCGGCCCTTCCTTCTAGCGCTAGCGCGCCGCCGCGACCTCGACCGACGGGACGTCGCCCCAGAGCTCTTCGAGCCGGTAGTACTCGCGTGCCTCCGGCGTGAAGATGTGCAGGACCACGTCGAGGTAGTCGGCGAGGATCCACTTGGCCTCCTGGACGCCGGCCGTCCGGCGCGGGCTCACCTGCTCGTCTCGCTTGAGGCGACCGTGGATCTCGTCGTAGATCGCCTTCGCCTGACGCGGGTTTTGACCCGTGCAGATGACGAAGTAGTCGGTGTACGCGCAGACGGGGCGCATGTCGAGGATCGCGACGTCCCTCGCCAGCTTCTCCTGGGCGAGGTCTGCGATGCGTATGGCTTGCTCGAGCGGCGTCAGCGGTTCAAGAGCTCCCTGGATTCGACCCCTTCAGAGTAGCGTCCCACGGCCGGGAAGGCGAGCTTGGGCCTCCCGGCAGATTCCGGCCCCGATCGGGAGCCTCTGCGCCTCGGCCGGACTCAGGAACCGGTCGCCGACCATCGCGACGCACCGCACCACGCCGTCCTCCCCGCCGCCGTGAAGCGTGCAGCGATAGAACGCGACGTTCAGCTCACCTAGCCGCGATGCGTGATCCCGGTCGCACGAGACCCGATCGACCGCGCGCCCTTCGCGCACGAGCTCCTGACGGACGGCGCGCTCGACCGGATCCTCCTGCCGATACCAGGCCCACGTCACGCCGCCGGCGAAGAGCAGGGCCAGGACTAACGCGACGGCAAAAACGTAGCGCCTGGTCACGCGCCCTCAGCCAGCCCGATAGAGGCCGAGCTCCTCGATCAGCTCGCCGACGGCCGGCGGGACGAGATCCCCGATCGACTCGCCCCGCCCGGCCCGCGCGCGGATCTCCCGCGACGAGATCGGCAGGGGCCGAATCTCGAAGAGTTCCACCCGCTCCGGCCGCGCGAGCCCCGCAAGCACGCGATCCAGGCGTTCCTCGGGAAAGCCCGGACGGCTTGCTACGAGCAGGCGGGCGTGCTCCAGCACGCCGTCGGGATCCTTCCAGTCCAGGAAGTCGCAGAACTCGTTGGCGCCGACGACGAACGCCACGTCGCCCCAGCACTCCTTCGCCCAGCGAACCGTGTCGACCGTGTAGGAGAGCTCGCCGCGGTCGACCTCAAACCGCGACACCTCCGCTCCCTCGAGACCGTCGAAAGCTGCCTCCGCAAGCCTCACTCGGGTCTCCGCACCGGTCTCCACCAGCTTGTGCGGCGCCCGGCCGGTCACGACCACCACGAGTCTCTCGAGGCCGAATCGTGAGAGCACGTCGCGGGCGAGCTCGACGTGCCCGACGTGAGGCGGGTCGAACGCGCCGCCGAGCAGCCCCACGGTCATTCGAAGACGAACGTCGAGTCGCCGACGTCCACCTCGTCTCCCGGGCGCGCTCCGGCCGCCTTCAGCGCGGCGCGAAGCTCGTCGTCGGGGACGCCGGCTCCCGAGACCCGGAAGCCGTGCTCGCCACGGAAGATGCGGTACGGCCTGCGGCGTGGCGGCGCCGGCCGGTAGACCAGGAAATCGGCGAGCTCCGCCCGTTCAGGCTCGGGTGCCGCCTGGGTGTCGGGGATGAGCTCGAAGAGGCTGCGACGTAGTTCGTCGATCCCCGCTCCTGTCACGGCCGAGACCGGGAGCACCTGCAGCACGCGGGGATCGGCGAGCTCCACCTCAGGCGGCTCTGGGACGAGGTCGATCTTGTTCAAGACGACGATCTGGGGCCGTTCGGCGAGCCCGGCACCGTACGCGCGGAGCTCGGCATCGATCGAGGCGAACCGCGAGGCCGGATCCTCTTGGACGTCGATCACGTGCAGGAAGAGACGGGCGCGCTCCAGGTGCGCGAGAAACTCGTGGCCCAGCCCGACCCCCTCGCTCGCGCCCTCGATCAGCCCGGGCACGTCGGTGACGGTGAGCTGGCGACCATCGGCCGAGTCGACGGTGCCGAGCACGGGGGCCAGGGTCGTAAAGGGGTAGTCGGCGACTTTCGGCTTGGCGTTCGAGACCCGGCGCAGGAGCGACGACTTGCCGGCGTTCGGGAACCCGAGGAGTGCCGCATCCGCCAGGAGCTTCAGCCTGAGCTCGAGTTCCGCTTCCTCGCCCGCCTGGCCCACCTCCGCGAAGCGAGGCGTCTGCTGCGTCGGCGAGGCGAAACGGCGGTTGCCTGCGCCGCCAAGCCCTCCACTGGCCACGACGGCGCGCGCGCCCGGGTGCGCGAGGTCGACGAGGAGGCCGCCGTCCCCGTCGAGTACCTGCGTCCCGACCGGCACCCGAAGCTCTACGTCCTGGCCCTCGGCGCCATGCTTGTTTGCGCCCTTGCCATGCACGCCACGCCCACCCGCGAAGCGCTGCCTGCCGCGGAACGCCGCCAGGTCGCGGAGGTCGGGGTCGGCGACGATCGTCACGTCGCCGCCCTTGCCTCCGTCCCCACCGTCGGGCCCGCCCTTCGGGACGAACTTCTCGCGCCTGAAGCTGAGTGAGCCGTCGCCGCCGCGGCCTCCCCGAACCTCGACCCGGGCGCGGTCACGAAACACGGCTAGGCCTCTAGTCGACGATCGAGACAGAGCGGCCGGAGCCGCCCGAATGGAACGACACCTTGCCGTCCCGCGTCGCAAAGATCGTGTGGTCTCGGCCGAGGCCCGTGCCTGTACCCGGCTTGAAGCGGGTGCCGCGCTGCCGCACGGCGATCATTCCGGCCTTGACCTCCTGGCCGTCGAAGAGCTTGACGCCGAGTCGCTTCGACTGGGAGTCGCGACCGTTCTTGGAGGAGCCGAGTCCTTTCTTGTGAGCCATCTACTTCATCTCCGTTTCGGTCTTCTTCGCCGGAGCTTTCTTCGCCGGGGCTTTCTTCGCCGTCGAGCGCGCAGACTGCTTGCCGATCGACTGGATCTCGATGCGCGAGAGCCTGCTGCGGTGGCCGTTCCGGCGCCGGTAGCCGGTTCGCTGGCGGTGCTTGCCGACGATCACCTTCTTACCGAGGACGTGTGCAGCCACGAGAGCGGTGACCTGCTGGCCCTTCAGCTCGTCCTTGCCGAGCAGGGTGTCCCCATCCCCTCCGACCATGAGGATGTCGGGGCTGAACGTCTTACCCTCCTCGTACGGGAGGCGCTCGACGAGGAGATACTCGCCTTCGCGGACGCGGTACTGCTTACCGCCGAGTGAGATGATCGCGTAGGTCATGTCGGTTCGCCGCAACGAAAAACGAGCGGGCAACGCGGCCCGCTTCGGCGGACAGTCTAGCCACTCTCCTCCTCACCGGCAACGGATGGAACCGGCTCGACCGGCTCGACCGACCCGTCTTCTGCAGGTGGCTTCTTGCGCCTGTTTCGGCCCCCGCGAGAGCCTCGGCGCGTCTTCTTCTTGGGCTTCTCGGCCCCGTTCTCGGATGGCTCCTCGGCGCCGACCGCCATGACATCCTCGGCCGCGCTCTCGCCCGCGTCAGCCTCCTCGGCGGGCTCGGAGCCGTTGGTCGCGACTGCGTCCTCGGCACCCGCGACGACCGGCGACTTCCTCTTCCGGCCCCGACCGCCCCGGCTTCCTCGGCGCGTGCGCTTCTTCGGTTTCGGCTCGCCGTCTTCGCCCACCGCCGAAGCGTCGTCGGCCGGCTCGTCGCGCGCTGTGGGCTGGTCGGGCCGCTCGGCCTCGGCCGGCTGCTCGACGGCGGCTCCGGTGATGGAAGCTCGAACGGCGCGAGCGGTTACCTCGTCGATCCGGATCGGTAGCGTCTCGCCCACTCTGGTCGCGGCGCCGGCCACGGTGATGCGCCTGCCTCCGGCGCGACCGATCCCGGCCAACTCCCCGAGCGAGTCTTCGATCGTCAGGTCGAGCTCGTCGCCGACCTCGACCTTGGTCCGGGTGCTCGGCTTCCCGACCGGTTGCGCCCGCGCAGGGCGTTCTGGCGCGGAAACCGGCTTCGGGCTCTCCGCGGCCGTGACCGGCTCCGGGCTTGCCGGTTCGGTCGCCGGCTCGAGCGGCTGCGCCGGAGCCGGCTCGCCGGCGGCCTCGAGCGCCTCGAGCTCGGTTTCCGGGTCTACCGGCCGCTCCGGTGCGACCGCATCGGCGAGCACGCCGTAGGCGACTGAGTTGGTGGTGCGCTCGATCCGGGCTTTCGCCTTCTTGCCGACCTGATTCGCCGCGCCCGCGAACGAGATCAGGTATTTGCCGAGCCGCCCGATGCCCGCGTCGTCGAAGTGACCGTCGCGCTCGACGATGGCGACCTCGAGCTCCTGTCCCTTCGCCACCGGCGTGCCCTTTAGCTCGGCGCGCGCCGCCGGCCCGCGGGCGACCACCTCGAAGTGATCCTCCGCGACTTCGTCCTTCGTCTCGACCACGAAGCGCCGCCCGAGCTCTCGCTCGAGATCGTCGAGCCGCGTGCCGCCCGGGCCGATCAGGATCGCGGCCACGTGCGGACTCAGCTCGATCCGAAACGCCTGGCTTCGCGAGCTCCGCACCAGGGTCCTGAGCTTCCTCTCGACGTCGATCGCCTGCGTCTCGTCCGAGACGACGATCCCGTCTCCGGCACAGGTCGGGCAGGCGACCGTAAGGATCTCCCGTGGCCCGTCGGTCACGTTCTGGCGCGTCATCTCGACGAGCCCGAGCGGGGAGATCTCGACGACGTACGTCTTGGTGCGGTCACGCTCGAGCTCCCGCTTCAGAGCGTCCTCGACGAGCTCTCGGTTCTTCGGGTTCGCCATGTCGATGAAGTCGATGACGATGATCCCGCCGATGTCGCGGAGCCGTAGCTGGCGGACGACCTCCGCGACGGCCTCGAGATTGTTCTTCGTGATCGTGTCCTCGAGCCGGGCACCGCTCGCCTTCCCGCGCGCGCCGACGAACCGGCCAGTGTTGACGTCGATGACGGTGAACGCCTCGGCGTAGTCGAAGATCAGATAGCCGCCGGAAGGCAGGTCGACTCGCCGGTTGAGCGTGGAGCGAACCGCTTCCTCGACGCCGGTCTTCTCCATGAGCGGCTGCTTGCCCGCGTAGAGCTCAACCTTCTCGGTGAGCTGCGGTGAGGTTCGCTTCAGGTAGCCGACGATGCGGCGGTGCGTGCGCTCGTCGTCGACGACGACTCGCACGACCTCGCGGTTGAAGAGGTCGCGGATGATGCGAAGGGGGAGCTCGGCCTCTTGGTAGACGAGTGCGGGGGCCTTGACGCTCTCCGACCGGACCAGAATCGTGCCCCAGAGCTTCCGTAGGAAGGCGAGATCGCCCTCGAGCTCCTCCTGCGAAGCACCTTCGGCGGCCGTCCGCACGATGATGCCCCCGTCGCCGATGTCGCGTGTCTTCAAGATGGCCTTGAGACGGTCGCGCTCGGCGTCCTCGAGCCGGCGCGAGATGCCGATCCCGTCTCCGAAGGGGGTGTAGACGAGGAACCGGCCCGGAAGCGAGATCTCCGTGGTGAGCCGGGCGCCCTTGGTTCCCATGGGGTCCTTGACTGCCTGGACGAGCACTTCCTGGCCGCGCTGGACGAGATCCTGGATGCGCCGTCCGTGCCGCTTGCCCTCGAGCTCCGGGACGACGATCTCGTCGACGTAGAGGAACCCGTTCTTCGGTAGGCCGATCTCGACGAAGGACGCTTCCATCCCCGGCAGCACGTTGTCGACGATGCCCTTGTAGACGTTGCCCGCGATCGACCGGCGGCCGCGGCGTTCGAGGTAGACCTCGGCTGCCTTGCCCTCCTCGAGGATCGCCACGCGCTGCTCGCCGACCTCGACCGAGACGTAGATCTCCTTCTCGACGTCCGGAAGATCGAGACGCTTCGTCGGAATCTTGCGACGCCGTCTCGCGTCATCCGGCTTCCTCCGGGTGCGAGTCGCAGGCTTCTCGCTCTCGCGCGCCCGCCTCGGCTTCGCGGCCGGCTTCTCCTCGGCCTCTGGCTCAGAGGCCTGGCCGGCCTCCCCCTCGACGGGCTTCCTCTTCCGCCCGCGACCGCCACGCGAGCCGCGGCGCCGCTTTCTGGCTGGCTTGTCCTCAGCCGCTGCGGAGGCGGGATCGTGCTGCAGCGGAGGCGTCTCCTCCAGAACCGCTCGCGCTTCGGGGGCAGCCTCCGCGGGCGCTCCCTCCGCGCGCTTCTTGCGTCGAAACCAGGGCACGTAATTCTCCTTTCGGGCGCACGCCGCGACCGGCGCCGTGCGTGCGCACGCGGGTCACTGACGTGTCTGCCACAAAGCTCATGTCTCTCGGCGCACGGGATCCCGCTTCGTCACTGGAACTCGGTCCTCCCTGCGCAAGTCCCTACAGGCTAGCAGCGAGAACTCCTACGCGGCCGCCGGGCGCAGGTGCGTCCGGCGTCTCTCGACCATGCGAAGCCGCTGATGGAGCCGAGCCCAGGCCCAGGGCTCGACCTCGTCGTACCGCCCGGAGGCCCCGTGCCAGCGGGTGGACTCGAGATACTCGAACCACGCATCCGCTTCCTCGATCGCGAGCACCTCGAGGGCTTCGCGCGTGTCGTGTTCGGTCATGGCTCCGAAGGCTAGGACCGGGACCGGACGGACCCCGCGATCGCACCGATGCCGCCTGCCTCGAAGTACCGGATCGCCGCCTCTCCGAGCGCGCGCGTTCCCGCATAGGCGACGGCTCCCTTGAGCGCCCAGCCGAGACCCGGCACCACTCCCAGAACCTGGCGCGCCACCGCCCGGAGACCCAGGCCGGCGCCGAGGACGCCGAGCAGCTCGACGGCGCGCTCGCGGTCGATGTCGGCGCCGTGAGCCCCGGCGATACGGAACACCATCCGGATCTGGTTCAGCGTCAGTGCCGGTAGATCTGCGCCGGGGATGAAGATCGCCGCTCCCAAGATCCCGTTCTGCTTCGAGAAGCTCTTGACGATCTCCTCGCAGACGGCCTTCCGGATCCTCGGCAGTTTCGCGGCGAGCGCGTAGCTCTTGTCTCCGACTCGCGCCGCGATCCGCCCGATGATCGCCTCGACGGGCAACGGTTCCCCGGCCCGGACAGGGGTCACGTCCGTGGCGAGCACGTACGGAAGGTCCGGGATGTCTCCGGCGACGCGCCCGACCAGGACGACGAGGGCGGGAACGCTCTTCCGCGAGGCGAGTCGAAGCACCTGCTCGTCGTGACCGCTCGGAGTCTCGCCCTCGATCACGTAGACGAGGAGCGAAGCCTCGTCCAGGTCGGTGGCGCTCGGAGCGCGCCCACGCAGCTCGCGGAGTGCCCCCTCGACGCCACCCTCGCCGAGAGTCTCGGCGAGCTCTCGGACGGGGCCCTCCGCACCGGCCAGCAGGATCGGCCGTACGTTCTCGGCGGCAGCCTTGACCTCGCGAACGATCCCCCGGATCGCCAGCGGCTTGACCGGCAGGGTTCGCATCTCGACCATCTATAAAAGCGTCCGGCCAGGCGGCCGCGGACGTGGATCGCCTGCAGAAGTCCAACCATCATGAGGCTCACGAGCATCGAGCTCCCGCCATAGCTCACGAACGGAAGCGGGATGCCGGTGACGGGGGCGATCCCGATCGTCATGCCGACGTGCACGAAGATCTGAACGACCAGGATGAACACGATCGACGCGGACACGACGGCCGTGAAGAGGCTCGGAGCGACCGCGATGATCTTGAC
>JBPCPR010000111.1:0-3114 GCA_050998925.1 Gaiellaceae bacterium | reverse complement strand
CGCTCGGCGGGCTGAGCGTGGGGGAGGAGCGCAGGCGGATGCTCGACACCGTCGAGTGGGCAGCCGAGCTGCTGCCGCCCGAGCGGCCCCGGTATTTCATGGGCATCGGCGACCCGGCTGGGATCCTGGAGGTCGTGCGACGGGGCATCGACATGTTCGACTGCGTTCTGCCCACCAGGCTCGGACGCACGGGCTCGGCACTCACCTGGGAAGGGCGCCTCAACCTGCGCAATGCAGCGTTCGCTCGAGACCCCCGCCCTCTCGACGAGGGCTGCCCGTGCGCCGCCTGCACACGCTTCTCCAGGGCCTATATCCGGCACCTTGTGACGCAGCACGAGCTTCTCGGCCTGATACTTTTGTCCGAGCACAACGTCAGGTTTTTGCTCGATTTGACCGCCGGAGCGCGGGCAGCGATCGAGGCGGGACGGCTCGGTGCCTACACGGCCTCCGCGCTCGACCGGCTCGGGGCTGCGGCGCCTGGCCAGGAGGTTTCTCGTGGGTAGTGGTTTCTTCATCGTCCTTCTCGTGATGTTCGCCTTCATGTACCTCCTGCTCATCCGCCCGCAGCGTCAGCAGCAGCGCCGGCACGCGGAGATGCTCCAGGGGCTCGGGCCCGGCGATGAGGTCATCACCGCCGGCGGCATCTACGGGGACGTGATCGAGGTCGAGCCGGACCGGGTCACCCTCGAGATCGCCGAGGACGTTCACATCGAGGTCGCGCGCCGCGCAATCGCGAGCATCGTGCCCGAGGAGGACGCGGGAGCGCTCGAGGACGAACTCGAGGCCACGACGGTCAAAGAGCCGGAGCCCGTCGTGGAGGAGCGGACGGAGCAGGAGGAGGCCCGGCGCTAGAGCCCTAGCCGGCTCGGCGCGCGGAACGACTGGTGCGCAGGTACTTCTGGACTCTCCTCGCGGTTCTCGCCGCCGTGATCGGCGTGATCGTCTTCGCCTTCTTCCGGCAGCCAACGCTCGGCCTCGACCTGCAGGGAGGGCTCGAGCTCGTCCTCCAGGCGCAGGCGCCACAGGGGCAGGAGGTGACCGACGAGGACATGGAGCGCTCGGTCGAGATCATCCGGTCGCGCATCGACAAGCTCGGTGTCTCCGAGCCCGAGGTCCGCCAGCAGGGTGCCGACAAGATCGCCGTCGACCTCGCGGGCGTCACCAATCCGGCGCGCGCGGCGGAGATCGTCGGCAAGACGGCGCAGCTCCAGTTCTACGACCTCGAAGCTGACCTCACTGGTCCGTCCAAGGGCGCCGATGGCTTCCCGCGTGCGAGTCCGAGGCTGAAGCCGCTCCTGACCGCGGAGGACGAGCTCGAGCCGAAGGACGAGCCCGTGACGCAGTGGTATCTCTTCCAGGAGAATCGCCTCCTCGCGGGTCCGGCCGACAAGAGGGAGGATCTCGGGCAGCAGCTCGAAGGCGGCAAGGTTCCGGAAGGCGCCACGTACCACGCCGTTCCGAAGGGCGAGATCGTGATCACGTGCGGCCGGAACGCGACCGTCTGCCCCGGCGTCCAGACGGCGCCGGTCACACAAACCTTCTATTACGTCTTCAAGTACCAGCCCTCGCACCCGGACCAACCGATCCCGGAGATGACGGGCGAGGACCTGAAGCTCAGGGGAACGCGGGCCGACTTCCAGAACGGGCAGCCGATCGTCACGCTCGAATTCACGAACGCGGGCGGCGACAAGTTCCACGAGATCACGCGGACGCTCGCTCAGCGGGGACGCTCGCAGACACAGTTCGCGGGGGGTGGCCAGGACCTCTTCCAGCACTTCGCGATCGTGCTCGACGGCGAGATCCGCTCCTGGCCTCAGATCGACTTCAACGACCTTCCCGACGGCATCGCCGGCAACAACGCGCTGATCGAAGGGCTCGACTCGACGAACGAGGCGAAGGATCTCGCCCTGGTGCTCCAGACGGGCGCGCTGCCGCTGAAGTTCGTCCAGATCGAGCGCTCGGACATCTCTGCGACCCTCGGTGCGGACTCGTTGCGCGAGGCGATCATCGCCGCCATCGGCGGCCTCGCTGCCGTCGCCCTCTTCCTCCTCGTCTTCTACCGTTTCCTCGGCCTCGTCGCGGTGATCGGGCTGGCCATCTACGGGGTGTTGCTCTACGGAGCCCTTCTCCTCTTCAACGTGACCCTGACCTTGCCGGGCTTCGCGGGCCTCATCCTCACGATCGGGGTCGCGGCCGACGCGAACATCGTCATCTTCGAGCGGATCAAGGAGGAGGTCCAGGCGGGCAAATCGGTGCGTGCCGCAATCGGAGGGGGCTACAGGAAGGGCTTCGCGACAATCGTCGACGCGAACGTGGTCACCATGATCACCGCGCTCGTGCTCTTCGTCGCCTCGACGAGCGGGGTTAAGGGGTTCGCGCTCATGCTCTTGATCGGCACGCTTGTCTCGATGGTGACGGCGGTCGGGGCGACGCGGGCGCTCCTTGCCTCGCTTGCGGGCTTCCGATGGTTCGACAACCCGGCCTTCATGGGCGCGAGCGCCCAGCGGATCCCCAAGTGGCAAAAGGTGGACTTCGTGGGCAAGCGCCGGATCTGGTTTGCACTCTCAGGGGTCGTCGTCCTGGTCGGGCTCGGCTCGCTCGGCTTCAACGGCCTGAACCTCGGGATCGACTTCGAAGGCGGGAGCCAGACGAGCTTCAAGACCCCTCAGCCTGTGTCGATCGAGCGTGTGCGCGCCGAAGCGGCCGAGATCGGCAAGGAGAACGCGGTCATCCAGGGCACGGGCGGCGAGGTTGCGGGTGGCTACCGCCAGTTCAAGATGAAGACGGAATCGCTTTCCGGGCCTGAGCAGACAGCGCTCCAGAACGCCCTACGGAGCGACCTCGGGGCGACCGGCCTCGGGGTCAAGAACGTCTCGGCGACCTTCAGCCGGCAGGTCCTCCAGAGCGCGCTAATCGCCATTATCGTGTCGCTGCTCCTGGTCGTTGCGTACATCGCGATCCGGTTCCAGTTCACGTTCGCGATGCCGGTGCTGATCGCGCTGGTCCACGACATCCTGGTCACCCTCGGGGTGTACTCGCTGACGGGTCGGGAGGTGTCGGCGTCGACCGTCGCCGCGGTCCTCACCATCCTCGGGTACTCGATCTACGACACGA
>JBPCPR010000058.1:0-7222 GCA_050998925.1 Gaiellaceae bacterium | reverse complement strand
GGCTCGGTCTCGGCCGGAACCTGCTCCTCGTCCTCCTCCTCGGCTGGGTCGCGCCGCGAGCGGCGCCGCACATTCTCGGCGAAGGCGACTGCGAGCACTCCCGTGACCGCAGCGAGGGCGACCAGGGCGGCGAGCTGCATCACGCGCTCGAGGGAGACACCGTTCCCGTCGGAGCGCTCGGACCAGGGAAGCCCGGCGCGGCTGGCCGCGGCGACGAGCGCGAGCAGGACGACGAGGCCCAGCACGAGGGCCGCGGTCCGCACTGCCTTGGAGCGTCTGTCGGCCGTCGAGACTCCTTGCCCAGTCAAGACGCCCCGACGAGGCGCTGGTTAGGCAGGGATGCCTGTGAGCTCGGGAATGACGTCCTTGCCGTAGGCCTCGAGGATCTCCTCCTGGCCCTCGGTCATCAGGTAGATGTTGAAATGGTCGACCCCGATCGACTCGAGCTCCCTGAGCTTCGCCTTCACCTCCTCGGCCGCCCCGAGGACGCAGAAGCGGTCGGCGATCTCGTCGCTCACGAACTCACCATGTGCTGCGCCGACCCGGCCGTGGTCCTTGTAGTCGTAGCCCTTTCGCGCCTTCACGTACTCGGTCAACTCCCTCGGGATCTCCGAGTCTTCGCCGTAGCGCTCGATCAGGTCCATGACATGGTTCGAGACCATCGCCGGGAACCAGCGAACCTGGTCACGAGCCCTCGCCAGGTCCTCGCCGATGTAGCTCGGGGCGCAGACGTGGCACTTGAGCGCCGCGGGGTCGCGACCGGCTTCCTCGGCCGCCTTGCGGGCCGTCTCCATGATCCACTGGATGATGTGGGGGTCGGCGAGCTGGATGATGACGCCGTCCCCGACCCGTCCGGCCACTCCGAGCGCCCGCGGCCCGTATGCCGCCACGAACATCTCGATCTCCGGCTGGCCTTTCGCCCACGCGAGCTCGAGCTCCTTGCCGTTCCACTCTACCGGCCGCCCGTTCATCAGGTTCTTCATCATCACGAGCGAGCGCTCGAACTCGTCCATCTTGACCGGCTTGTAGCCGATCACGCGCCGTGCCGAGTCCCCCCGGCCGATGCCCATGATCATGCGCCCGTTCGAGATCTGGTGGAGCGTCGCGTACGCAGAGGCGGTCACCGTCGGCTCACGTGTTCCGGGATTGGTGACGCAGTGCCCGAACTTCAGCTTCGACGTCTGGGCGGCGGCGAGCGTCAGGAGCGGGTAGGCCTCGTGCCAGAGGATGGGAGAGTCGAAGGCCCAGCCGTACTCGAACCCTTGCTGCTCGGCGAGCTGCATGAGCTCGAGGAAGCGCGTGTAGGGCGGGTCTGGCAGGACTGTGACGCCAAAGCTGAGCATCGAGCCTCCTCGGTCGCGAACGGCAAGGCTACAACGGCGCCGCCGGCCCTTCCAGATCCGTCCCCGGTAGGTTGCGGCCGTGGCGGCCCTCATCGACCTTCTCCACCTGGGGCGGGAGCGAGTGATCGGAGCGTGGCTGCTGCCGGGCGACGAGCCTGCCCTCGTCGACTGCGGCCCCTCGAGCTGCATCGGCGCCCTCGAGGCCGGGCTGGCGACACACGGGCTCGAGATCGAAGACCTCCGTCACCTCGTGCTCACGCACATCCACCTCGACCACGCCGGCGCCGCCGGGCTCCTCGCCCGCCGAAATCCGGCTCTTCGCATCCATCTGAGCGAGATCGGGGCGCCGCACCTCGTCGCGCCGGAACGCCTGGAGCGGAGCGCCCGCCGTCTCTACGGCGAGGATTTCGATCGCCTCTGGGGCTCCTTGCTCCCGGTGCCGGCTGACCGCGTCGAGGTGGTCGGCGACAGGTTGCTCGGGCTCGAGGCGTTCGCGACCCCCGGCCACGCGTCGCATCACGTCTCGTTCCTCGACCCGGAGGGCGCCTGCTATGCGGGAGACGTCGCGGGGGCCCGCATCCCGCCGTCCTCCTTCGCAGCGCCGGTAGCCCCGCCGCCGGACATCGATCTCGTCGCCTGGTCGGCATCGCTCGACGCCATCCTCGCGCGGCACCCGGGGCGGTTGTACCTGGCGCACTTCGGCTCCGTCGAGGATCCCGAGCGGCACGTCGCCGAGCTGCGGGAGCGTCTGGTCGCGTGGGCCGACCTCGTCCGGCGTGGCGTCTCCGAGGAGGAGTTCGTCCGAGCCGCCGAAGCCGAGCTGGAGGGAGAGCCGGCGCTCGTCGAGGCCCACCGGCAGGCAGGGCCGCTCTGGCAGTCCTACGCCGGTCTCGAGCGGTACTGGCGCAAGCTCGCCGAGGCGCAGGCGTAGGATCGCCAGCGTGCAGGCCGTTCGCGTCCACGAGCCAGGCCCGGCCTCAGCGCTCCGCTACGAAACCGTCCCGGATCCGAGCGCGGGGCCGGGAGAGGTCGTCGTCGAGCTGCGGGCTGCCGCCGTGAACCGGCGGGACACGCTGGTCCGTACGGGCGTCTACGAGTTCCCGCTCCCGCTCGTGCTCGGCTCGGACGGCGCGGGCGTCGTGCGGGAGACCGGGGAAGAGGTGGTCATCCTGCCCGGGCTCCACTGGGGGGAGCGCGAGGACGCTCCGGGCGACGACTTCGTCGTCCTCGGTGGACCGGAGCAAGGCACCTACGCGGAGCTCGTGAAGGTGCCCGCCGAGAACGTCTTCCCGAAGCCGGCCAAGCTCTCCTGGGCGGAGGCGGCCGCGTTTCCCGTGGCAGGCCTGACCGCCTACCGGGCGCTGTTCACGCGCGGGCGGCTCGAGGCCGGGGACACCGTCCTCGTGCTCGGAGCGGGCAGCGGCGTCACGACCTTCGCGGTCTCGCTCGCAAGCCAGGCCGGGGCGCGGGTCTTCGTCACGTCGTCGAGCGCCGAGAAGATCGAGCGGGCCCGTGAGCTGGGCGCCGAAGGGGGCGCCGACTACCGGAACGACGACTGGCCGGATGCCGTCCGTGAGCTCGCCGGCGGTGGCATCGACGTCGTCCTCGACTCGGTCGGCTCCACCTGGCCGAACTCGCTTCGGTGCCTGCGGCCGGGTGGCCGCGTGGTCGCCTTCGGGGCGACGGGCGCGGAGAGCGTCGAGCTCGCCGTCCGGCCCTTCTACCTGACGCAGCTCTCGCTCCTCGGGTCGACGCTGGGGAGCCCCCGCGAGTTCGAGCAGGTGCTGGCGACCGTGGAGGAGGGACGGTGGTCTCCGGTGATCGACAGCGTCCGCCCGCTCTCGGAGGCCGCCGCCGCGCATGAGCGCATGGAGGCCGGAGAGCACTTCGGCAAACTTGTCTTGGCGATCTAGGAGGCCGTCAGCACGACGTGAACCTTTGCGGGGCCGTGCAGCCCGACGATGACCCGCTGCTCGATGTCGGCGCTCCTGCTCGGCCCGTTCACGATCGTCAGCGAGCTCGGGAGCGGGCGTGGGAGCGCCGCGAAGAGGGCTGCGAGGTCGGGGAGGATGCGGTCCTCCCGGAGCATGGTCACGTGGCTCTCCGCGAGCAGGTGCCGCGCTCGCGGCTCCTCCGGCGAGGCGGCCAGGACGACGCCGCCGGTGTCGGCGAGCCCGTAGAGCGCCTGCGAGACCGCTGCTCCGGGAAGCTCCGGCGACGTGCCCCGGTGGACCTCGAAGTGAGCCGCCTCGGCGTTTCGCACGAAGCGCTCGACCAGGTCGCCGCTCATCGCCTGCGGTCCCGAAAGCGTCGCCGGGCAAGGCGGGGGAGCACGCGGCCCTCGGCCCACGCTCGGGCCGGACCGCCGCGGGCGCCGAGCCCCTGCAGTCCCCGCGCCAGGCGCGTCGAGAGCCGGTAGAGGGAGGGGCGGGACCAGGCGAGCGACCAGAGGGTGAAAGCGACTCGTTCCCGCGCCGAGGTCGTGCGGGTCTCGACGAGGTCGCGGCGGAGCTCGAGCAGGAGCTCGTGCAGCGGGATCTTCACCGGGCAGACGTCCGTGCACGCGCCGCACAGAGAGGAGGCATGCGGAAGATCAGGGGCGCGCTCGAGCCCCGTCAGCAGCGGGACGAGGACCGCTCCCATGGGCCCCGAGTAGACCGGCCCGTACGCCGCGCCACCGCTCTTCCGGTAGACGGGGCACACGTTGATGCACGCACCGCAGCGGATGCAGGCCAACATCTCCCGGTACTTCGTCTCCCGCAGCCGAGAGCGCCCGTTGTCGATCACGACCACGTGGAGCTCCTCCGGGCCGTCCATCTCGCCCGGGCCTCTCGGTCCGCTCACGAGGCGGGTGTAGGAGGTCAGCTTCTGGCCGGTCGCGCTCCGCGCCAGGAGCTGGAGGAGGACGGCCAGCTCGTCGAGGGTCGGCACGAGGCGCTCGAGCCCGAGCAGGGCGACGTGAACGCGGGGAAGCGAGGTCAGGAGGCCTGCGTTGCCCTCGTTCGTGACGAGGCAGATGGAGCCGGTCTCGGAGACGGCGAAGTTCGCGCCCGTCACACCCACGTCGGCCGTCCGGAACACCTCGGCGAGCTGGCGGCGCGCAGCGCCCGCGAGCTCGTTCAGCTCCGCTGACACGGGCGCGCCCTCGACCTGCTCGAAGAGCCTGGCGACCTCCGGCGCCGTCTTGCCGATCGCCGGGGCGATGATGTGCTCGGGATGACCACCCGCGAGCTGGACGATGTACTCGCCCAGGTCGGTCTCGACGACCTGCATTCCCTCGGCCTCGAGCGCGGCGTTCAGGCCAATCTCCTCGCTCGCCATCGACTTCGACTTGGCGATCAGCTGCGCACCGGCGGCACGGGCGACCGCGACCACCGTCTCCCGCGCCTCGGCCGCGGTGGCACAGAGGTGGAGGTGGCCGCCATTCGCGTCCAGCTGCTCGGTGAACGTGCTCAGGTGGTGGTCGAGGTCGTCGATCGTCCGCAGGCGGATCTCGTGTGCACGCTCGCGTAGCGCCTCCGCGTCGCGAAAGCCGTCCCAGGCTGTGAGCCGGTACGTCCTAAGGCGGTCCGTGAAGCCATCAAACGCCTCCTGGATGTCGGGATCCGCCAGGCGTTCCCGTGCGACTGCGCGGAAGCTTCCAGGCGGTCGGGAGAGGCTCGTCAGGCCGCCACCCCCCGGGCGAGCGCGGTCGCGAGGTGGACGACCGGCAGCCCGTCGACCCGCTCCGACCGCGCGCGAAGCTGCATGAGGCAGCCTGGGTCGGCGGTGACGAGCGCGTCCGTGCCGGCGGCCCCGGCGAGCTTCTCGTCGGCGAGCGCGACCGACACCTCGGGTTGGCGGACCGAGAAGGTGCCTCCGAAGCCGCAGCAGAGATCGGGTCGTGGGAGCTCGACGAGCGTCGCACCGGACGCCGCGAGAAGTTGGCGAGGCGCATCCGAGACGCCGAGCTCGCGGAGCAGGTGACAGGAGTCGTGGTAGGCGAGCCTGCTGCCCGTGTTGGTGATGCGGACGTCGGCGCCGCTCGCGGCGAGGAAAGCGGAGAGCTCCCAGAACTCGAAGGGCGGGCAGTCGAGCAGCTCCGGAAGTCGGCCGAGCATCGCGGCACACGATCCGGAGGGCGTCACGATCGGCAGCTCACGGTCGAACGCCCGGAGGAGCCCGCGGGCCACGCGCCGGGCCGCCGCCCTGTGGCCGGCGTTGAACGCCGGCTGGCCGCAGCAGACCTGGCCGGTGGGAAACTCGACCGTGATTCCGGCCCCGGCGAGCAAAGTCTCGGCGTCGGCAACCGCCTGCGGGAACACGAGATCGCCCAGACACGTGGCAAAGAGCTGGATGCGCGCGCTCATAGGCTGAAGCCTAGGGCGTGGAAATGAGGCGAGCCGCCGGGAGGGAAAAGGGCGGCCATGAACGTGCCGTACTTCGTCTTCGCGCTGGCCGCGGGCATGATGCTTCCGTTCCAGTTCGGGATCAACGCCCAGCTCGCACACTGGGTCGGAGGTCCTGTGTGCGCTTCGCTCGTCTCCTTCGCGGTCGGCACCGTCGCGCTACTCGCCCTGACGCTCGCCTTCTACCGCGGCTGGCCCGGAGGCGACCAGGTCGGCGGCGCGCCGTGGTGGGTCTGGGTGGGTGGACTCCTCGGCGCCTTCTACGTCGTCGGCAGCGTGGTCACTGCACCCCGTCTCGGGGCCGCGACCCTGGTGGCGCTGATCCTTGCCGGACAGGCGATCGCCTCGTTGCTCGTGGATCACTTCGGGTGGGTCGGCTTCCCGGAGCATGCGGTTACCCCGGGCCGGCTGGCCGGCGTCCTGCTCGTGGCGAGCGGCGTCGCGCTCGTCCGCTTCACGTGATCGTGTCGGTCCGGAACTAACCCGGAGACTTTGCGAGCCGGTCGAGCGTCTTCGATGCCAGCCGGTCGAGCGCCTCGACCGCGAGCTCCAGGTGCTCGGGCTTCGTGTCCTCGAGCTTCGTGTGCGAGAGGCCGCGCAGGCTCTGGACGAAGAGCATCACGGTCGGGACACCCGCGCGCGCCACTTCGGCCGCATCGTGGAGCGGGCCGCTCGGGAGCCGGTGCGACGTCTCCGTGATCTCCCGGACCGCCGAATCGGCGAGCTCGATCAGCTCCCCGTCGAAGAGGATCGGCTCGATCGCCCAGACCCGCTCCCAGTCGACCTCGACGTCCTCGTCGGCCGCGAAGCGCTTGCCCGCCTCCTTCGCTTCGGCGAGCATCGCCGCGAGCTTGCCCGCGTCCAGGTGGCGCTGGTCGAGGAGGCACTCGGCCGTCTCGACGACGGAGGTGGCGATCCCCGGCTTCGTGACGACGCTGCCCATGGTGCAGACCGCGCCGTCGCCTGTCCGCTTTGCGACCTCGCGGATCTCGAGCGCGAGCTTCGCGGCGGCCCCGAGGGCGTCTCGACGCTTGTCCATCGGGGTCGAGCCGGCGTGGGCGGCCTGGCCTCTGAAGGTCACCTGATAGCGCTCGACGCCGAACGTCCCGAGCACGACACCGAGCGGGATCCCCATCGACTCGAGCACCGGCCCCTGCTCGATGTGGAGCTCGAGGTAGGCGGCCGCGCTCTCGAGCTCGGCCCGGGCGTCGAGTGCCCGGTCGAGGTCGACATCGTGCTCCGCCAGTGCTTCCGGTAGCGCGACGCCGTTCGCGTCCCGCCGCTGCCGCAGCTCGCTCTGGTCTGACATCGAGCCTGCCGCGGCGCTCGACCCGAAGAGCGAGCGGCCGAAGCGCGCGCCCTCCTCGTCGGCCCAGTTGACGAGCCGGACCGTGACGGGAGGACGCCCCTCCGAGGCGATCCGCCGGAGAACCTCGACCCCGGCGAGGAGGTTCAGGCACCCGTCGAGCCAGCCGCCGTTCGGCACGGAGT
>JBPCPR010000282.1:0-11234 GCA_050998925.1 Gaiellaceae bacterium | reverse complement strand
ATCCGGGACGACGTCGGATCGCAGATTCCGAAGATCGAGGACGGCCCCTGGCCCTCCTTCCCGGCTGACCTGACGTCCATCGTACTCGCGGTGGCCACCCAAGCCCAGGGCACGGTGCTGATCTTCGAGAAGATGTTCGAGAACCGCCTCTTCTTCGTCGACAAGCTGATCAACCTCGGGGCGCGGATCATTCTCTGCGATCCGCACCGGGCGATCGTGAACGGCCCCACGAAGCTCTACGGCGATCGCATGGTCAGCCCCGACATCAGGGCGGGCATGGCGATGCTGATCGCCGCGCTCTGCGCGGAGGGCACGTCCACGATCGGGAACGTCCGCGAGATCGACCGCGGCTACGAGCGGATCGACGACCGCCTGCGCACTCTCGGCGCGAGCATCGAGCGGGTCGAGTCGTAGCCGTCGCCTCGGGCGGCCGGGTTCGGTGCGATATGGTGCGGCCCGCCGTGGCCGACAAGGAAGCCATCCGCACCGAGCGAGCTCCCGCACCGTTTCAGGGGGCGCCGTACTCGCAGGCGATCCGCCACGACCAGCTCGTCTTCGTCTCGGGCCAGCTTGCGATCGATCCTGAGAGAAACGAGCTGGTCGACGGCGGCATCGAGGAGCAGACGGAGCAGGTCTTGAAGAACCTGCAGGCGATCCTCGAGGAGGCGGGCTCGAGCCTCGATCGTCTCCTGAAGACGACGATCTTCCTCGCGGATCTCGGCGACTTCGCGGCCATGAACGAGGTCTACGCGAAGCATGTGGGCGAGACGCCGCCGGCGCGTGCCACGATCGAGGTCTCGGCGCTCCCACAGGGCGCGAAGATCGAGATCGAAGCCGTCGCGCACATCTAGCGCGCAGGGCAGGAGCCGGCTCGGGCCGCGTCTAACCTTTGCTGCGTGGATGTCATCGCCACGCACTCGAACACCGACTTCGACGCCTTCGCGTCCATGCTCGCCGTGCGGCGGCTCTATCCGGGCGCCGTCGTCGCCCTCTCCGGCTCCCTGAACCGGAACGTACGCGAGTTCTACCGCCTCCACGCCGACGAGCTCGACGTCGTCGAGGCCGGCCGGCTCGATGTCGACCGGATCGAGCGCCTGATCGTCGTCGAGGCCCTTCAGCCCGAGCGCCTCGGTGAGCTCGAGACCGTCGCGAGGAGGCCCGGCTTGGAGGTGCTCGCCTTCGACCATCACGCGGGGGAGGCAACCGACTGGATCCGTCCCGAGAACCTCGTCGCCTCCGACGACGGCGCGCTCACGACGACGCTCGTCGGCGTGCTCGCCGAACGGGAGCTGCCGATCTCTCCGCTCGAGGCAACCGTGTTCGCGCTCGGGATCCACGAAGACACCGGCTCCCTCACCTATCCGGGCGTCACCCGGCGGGACGCGGACGCGCTGGCCTGGTGCTTGCGGCACGGCGCGCAACAGGACGTCGTCGCGCGCTACCTCCATACGCCGCTCGGGGAGAGCGAGCGGGCGCTCCTCGATGCGCTGCTCGGCTCACTCGAGACCGTCGAGGCCGGCGGGTTCGAGATCCTGCTCGCCGCGGTCTCCTGGCCGACCTACGTGGACGGCGTCTCGAACCTCGGTCACAAGCTCGTCGATCTGACCGATTGCCGGGCGCTCGTGCTCCTAGTGGAGATGGACGAGCGGGTGTTCTGCGTGGTCCGGGCCCGGGTTGCCGAGCTCGACGCCGCCGCCGTCGCGCGGGCGCTCGGAGGCGGAGGCCATCCACAGGCGGCCTCGGCCGTCTACCGCGGACTGGTCGAGGACGCGAAGGCAGCCGCGGTTGCCGCACTGCCGGGCGCCCTCCGGAAGCCCCTGACCGCCGTCGACATCATGTCGCGCCCGCCGCGGTTCGTGAACGCCGAGGACACGGTCGCGCACGCGATGGTGCTCTGCCAGCAGCATCGCCAGAGCGGCATGCTCGTCGGAAGCCCTCGCGCGCTCTCCGGCATCGTCACACGCGAAGACCTCGACAAGGCGATCGGTCATGAGCTCTCCCATGCACCGGTCAAGTCGGTGATGAGCTCGAACGTCGTCACCTGCCCGTCGGCGACCCCGCTCGCGGAGCTCCACCGACTGTTCGCCTCGACAGATGTCGGGCGCGTGCCCGTGGTGGCGAACGGCGAGGTCCTGGGCGTGGTGACGCGGAGCGACCTCCTGCGGGCGTTCGAAGAACCCGTGCGCGAAGGGGACGAACCCCCGGAGGCTTCAGTTGCCGAGGAGCTCGGAGCGTTGGAGCGGCTCGGGCCGGTTTTCGAGGCCGTCCAGGCCGTCAGCGAGGGCTACGAGGGCGTGTACCTCGTGGGCGGAGCCGTCCGCGACGTCCTCATGGGCGAGCCGAGCTTCGACGTCGACGTGGCGGTCGAGGGAGACGGGATCGCGTTCGCCGAAGCACTCGCCGGTGTGCTCGGTGGCCGCATCGTCCCGCACGAGAAGTTCGGCACGGCGATCGTGATCTCCGCCGGCGGAGAGCGCGTCGACGTCGCGACGACGCGAACCGAGTTCTACGACTATCCGGCAGCGCTGCCACGCGTCGAGCGGGCATCCATCCGCCAGGATCTCTTCCGGCGGGATTTCACGATCAACGCGATGGCCGCCTCGCTCCGCGGCGAGGACTTTGGACGGCTCGTCGACCCCTTCGACGGGCTCCGGGATCTCGAACGGCGGGTCGTCCGCGTGCTCCACAACCTCTCGTTCATCGACGACCCGACGCGCATCTTCCGGGCCATCCGCTACGAGAAGCGCTACGGGCTCGCGATGGACGCCCACACGGTGGGCCTCGCGCGGGCCTGCGTCGAGATGGACCTCGTGGGAGAGCTCTCCTCATCCCGGCTCAGGGACGAGCTGCAGGCCCTCCTCGGCGAGGCGCACGTGGGCGAGTCCGTCCTCCGCCTGTCCGAGCTCGGGATCGACCGGGCCATCCACCCGCATCTCGCGGCCGACGCCGCCGCGGTCGGCCTGATCGAGACGCTCGACGGCCTCCGGAGCCGGTACACGCCCGAGGTTCCGGCCTGGCGCCCACGGCTGGCCGCGCTGGCGCGGGCGCTCCCACCAGACGAGCTCTACGACTGGTTCGCGCGCCTGAAGATCCGCCGGCGCGATGCCGACCTGATCGCGGACGCCGTCACGGTGGCGCCGAAGCTCAACGGGCTCCTCGAGGACGCAACGGAGCCGGCGGTCGTCCATGCGCTCGTGGCGCCACACGACCCGGACGGGGCGCTGTTCGCGTTGGCGGCGGCGACCGGGCCCGCGCGGGAGCGGCTCGAGCGTTACTTCGACGATCTTCGCACCGTCCGGCTCGAGATCTCCGGCGCAGACCTGGCCGAGCTGGGAGTCGGCGAGTCGCCTCAGGTCGGCGCGATCCTGGAGGAGCTCCTGCGACGCAAGCTGAACGGCGAGGTCGAAGGGCGCGAGGCGGAGCTCGAGGCGGCCCGCGCGCTCCTAGCCGCGGAACCCGCGTGAACGACCTCGAGACCTTTCTCTACCTGCTGCCGGTCCTGCTCGTCAGCCTGACGCTCCACGAGCTCGCGCACGCCGTCGTCGCAACGCGGCTCGGCGACCCGACACCTGGCGAGCAGGGCCGCCTGACCCTGAACCCGATCGCACATCTCGACCCGCTGGGAACGGCGATGTTCGCGTTCACGTACTTCCTCACCGGTTTCATCTTCGGGTGGGCGAAGCCCGTGCTCGTCGACGCGCGGCGTTTCCGGAGGCCGAAGGAGTGGATGGCGGTCGTGGCCGCGGCCGGCCCGGCCGTGAACTTCGTCATCGCCCTGGGCTGCGCGGCGATCGGCACTCATGTCGACGACCTCGGCCCGAGGACGCTCGAAGTGCTCGACCTCGCCTTCCAGCTCAACATCATCCTGGGGATCTTCAACCTGATTCCGATCCCACCACTCGACGGGTCGCGAATCGTCGGGGCGGCGATGTCGAACGCCACGTACGCCCGCTGGTCGGCGCTCGATCAGTACGGGATGATCGCGCTCTTCGCCGTCATCCTGCTCTTCCAGGACGAGTTCTTCACGCTCTTCCGGAGCGCGTTCGACCGCTCCGCCGACGTGATGATCAGGATCGTCGGAGGATGAAGCTGTTCGCGTGGGAGGCTCCGGGGCCCTACCGGGTCGCGTTCTCGACCCGCCAGGGCGGAGTGAGCGAGGGTGCCTACGCGTCACTGAACCTCGGCGCCAAGACGGACGACGACTACGACCGGGTCTCCGAGAACCGGGGGCGGCTCTGTGCCGAGACGGGCGCCGATGCGACGACTGCCGCGATGGCCTACCAGATGCACGGCCCGATCGTGGCCGAGGCCGGGCCGAAAGGCATTGTGGCGCCGACCGAGTTCGAGCGGTGCGACGGCCTGTGGAGCGCCCGCTCCGGCCAGGCGATGCTGCTTTTGACCGCGGACTGCGTCCCGGTCGCACTCTGCCGGTCCCGTGGCGACCCGGGGCTCGCACTCCTGCACGTCGGCTGGAAGGGCCTGCTGGCTGGAATCGTGCAGAGCGGCGCCTCCGCGCTCGGGGGCGCAGACCTCGCTGCCGCGATCGGGCCGGCGATCGGCCCGTGCTGCTACGAGGTGGGGGAGGAGGTAGCCGCTCCCCACCGCGAGCGCTTCGGCGACGACGTCGTGCGCGGCCGGAACCTGGACCTGCCGCTCGCCGTCGATCGCGCCCTCCAGGAGGCCGGGGTGGGCTCGGTTGAGCGGACGGACCACTGCACCGCCTGCCATCCGGAGCTCTTCTTCTCGCACCGCCGCGACAACGGCATCACGGGTCGCCAGGGAGTGATCGGCTACGTCGTCTAAGGGGCTCCGTGAGCGGTACGAGAGCCTCCGGGCCGAAGTCGGGCCCGGAGTGCGCGTCGTGGTCGCGACGAAGTACGTCTCCGCCGACGGGTTGGCGGAGCTCGCCGAGGCTGGTGTGGAGGTGGTGGGGGAGAACCGGCTGCAGGACCTCGTTGCGAAGCAGGAGCGATGGGGCGACCGGTTCGAGTGGCACTTCATCGGCCAGCTTCAGTCCCGGAAGGCACGGGACGTTTCGGCCCGGTGCACGCTCCTCCATTCGCTCGACTCGCTCTCTGCTGCCCGGCGGCTCGAAGTTCCGGCCCTGGTCGAGGTCAACCTCTCGAACGAGGAATCGAAGGCCGGTGTCGCGAGGGACGACCTCGCAGCGTTCCTGACGGAAGCGGCCGAGGCGGGTGCGGACGTCCGCGGCCTCATGACGATGCCGCCGTTCACCGAAGATCCCGAACGCTCCCGACCGTATTTCGCGGAGCTCCGCGAGCTGGCCGGCGAGCACGGCCTGGCCGAGCTCTCGATCGGGACGTCGCAGGACTACCGGATCGCGGTCGAGGAAGGCGCGACGCTCCTGCGGGTGGGATCGAGCCTGCTGCGCGGGTAAGATTCTGGCCCGTCATGGGTGTCGCAGACGTCTGGAACCGTGCGCTCGTCTACTTCGGCATCGTCGAGGAGGAGGAGTACTGGAACGAGGAGGCCTTCGACGCGGAGGACGAGCTCGAGCGCACGTACGGCGATCGGCCCAACGTCCGGCGCCTGAACCCGCGGCGTGCTCGCGCCCAGGAGTTCGACGACTGGTCCGACCCGGAGACCTCGCCGACGTCGCGCACCGCGGTCCTTCGCCCCTCGCGAGGGCAGCGCCCGCCGCTCGAGGCGGTGACGTCAGCGTCCGTGCGCGTCCACCTCGTCGTCCCGCAGAGCTTCGCCGATGCTCAGGGGATCGCGGACAAGTACAAGGACACGGTCCCGGTGATCCTGAACCTCCAGAGCACGGACGCCGAGCTCTCGAAGCGCCTGATCGACTTCTCCAGTGGCCTCACGTACGCCCTGAACGGCGGCATGCAGAGAATTGCCGACAAGGTGTTTCTGCTGACGCCGCGGAACGTCGAGGTCTCGGCCGAGGAGCGGGCACGTCTGATCGAGCGCGGCTTCTTCAACCAGTCCTAGAAAGTCAGCCCGCCCGGCCGAGGTGCGCGGTAGGTTTCAACCGTGCTGCTCGCGGATTCCTTCGATACGGCTGAGAGCTTCGTCTCGACGGTCTTCGCCGTTTACCTGATCTGCATCATCGCCTACATCATCACTTCCTGGATCCCGCTTCCCTACAACATCTGGCTGAGCCGGGTGCAGCACTTCCTCTACGACGTCGTCGACCCGTATCTGCGGCTCTTCCGCCGCTTCCTACCCCGGCTCTCGCTGGGCGGGCTCGGGCTCGACCTCTCCCCGATCGTGGCGATCTTCTCGCTCTATATCGTCCAGGCCCTGGTGCTGCAGGGAATCGACGCACTGCGATGAAGTAGGCGGGTGCGATGTCGCTCACGCCCGTCGAGATCCGCCACGTGAAGCTCGGGCGCCGCCTGGGCGGCTACGACCGGCGAGCGACCGACGCCCTGCTCGAGAGGATCGCCGAGAGCTTCGCGGACGTCTGGCGCGAGCGAGCAGACCTGCGTGACGAGATCGAGCGTCTGGAGGGCGAGCTGGCCCGTTTCCGGGAGCTCGAGGTGCTCCTTCGGAACACTCTGGTCTCGGCCGAGCGCTCTGCGGACGAGCTCCGCGCGCAGGCCCATCGCGAGGCGGACGTGATTCTCGACGAGGCCCGCGTCAAGGCGCGTGAGATCGGAGGGAGTGCGGAAAGCGAGCGCGAGCGCGTCCGCGCGGAGATCAGACGACTGAAGACCATGGAGGCGCAGATGCGTGCCGAGTACCGCTCGTTCCTCGTCACCGCACTCGGCCGGCTCGAAGGCGACGTGGAGGAGCGCGAGGCGCCAGAGCAGGCCGCCTGACCGGGGAGAACCGCCCGACCCCGGGATATACTCGACCGGTGTTGCCCGCGCGCCCCCGGCTGCGTCTGCACGTCTCCCCGGGGGGGAGATGACGTCCACTGATTACCGTGCGATCCTCCTCGAGGAGCGGGAGCGAGTCGAGCACTCCCTGAAGCTCCTCCACGTCGAGAGCCCCGGGTCCCTCGAGGACGAGACGGAAGAGGAGACGCTCGACAACCATCTGGGCGACGCGGCGTCGGTGACCCTGGCGCGCGAGATCGACAATTCACTGGAGGACGACCTGGGCCATGTCCGCGAGGCGATCGACGTGGCGCTGAAGCGAATCGAGGAGGGAACATTCGGAACGTGCACGAGCTGTGGGAAGACGATCGCAGCGGCGCGCCTCGAGGCGATGCCGTACGCGACGAAGTGCATCGAGTGCAAGCGCCTCGAAGAGAGGGGTTGACGAACCCCGCACCGCGGTTGATCGACGTGCGCGTCGGGTCGGCCACGGACGGTCGCGTCCCGATCTCGATGGCCGCACGTTCGCTCTCCGCGCGGCCGTTTCACTGGCTCGCCCTCTTTGCGGTCGCCTTCGCCGCACTGGTGGCCGACCAGCTCACCAAGCAGCTCGTGGTCGCGCAGCTCGCCCTCGGGGAGTCCTTTCAGGTCGCCGGCCCGCTCGAGATTCACCACGTCCGGAACTCGGGCATCGCCTTCGGCATCTTCTCGACCTGGGCGACCGCGGTCACGACCCTGACAGCGGTCGCGATTGCCTGGATGGTCGGCTACTTCGCGAAGGCGGGGGCCCGCCATCCGATCCTCCCGGTCGCGCTCGGGTTCCTGATCGGCGGCAGCCTCGGAAACCTGGTCGATCGCGTCCGGCTCGGCCACGTCACCGACTTCCTCGACGTCAGCTTCTGGCCCGCGTTCAACCTCGCAGACACGTTCATCGTCCTGGGCGTGGTCATCCTGATGACGACGATCATCTCGGCCGAGCGCTCGCCCCGGAAGCTGCACGGGCGCCTGCCCAGGACGAGCGGTTAGATGGTTGATCGGCAATCACCACACCCACGGATGGCGATCCAGACACGGAGCCAGGGCACACCCTCGCTTGGTCTGGACCGTCCCCGCGGGCACGCCAACTACCGACCAACCATTTAGGTGGCGCGAAGAGCGCTCGTCGTGCCGCCCGAGGCGGCCGGCGAGCGGCTCGACCGCTTCCTCGGCGCTCTCGACGACGTCGGCTCGCGCGCGGCCGCCGAGCGGCTGCTGGACGCGGGCAAGGTCCTGGTCGACGGAGCGAGGCGTCCGAAGAGCCACCGGCTGGCGGCGGGAGAACCGATCGAATTCGAGGCGCCGGAGCCTGAACCGAGCACACTCGAGCCCGAGGAGCTCGACCTCCGCGTCGCGCACGAGGACGAGCACCTGCTCGTGGTCGACAAGCCGGCCGGGGTCGTCGTGCACCCCTCCGCCGGCCATGGCACCGGGACGCTCGTCCACGGGCTCCTGGCGCACGAGATCGCCGGAGGCGGGGACGCGGTCCGGCCCGGAATCGTCCATCGCATCGACCGGGACACCTCGGGGCTCCTGGTCGTTGCCCGCTCCGCGGAGGCCCATCGGAGGCTGCAGCGTCTACTCCGAAGCAGGAAGATCGTCCGGGAGTACCTGGCACTGGTGCGGGGACGACCGCGCTCGCGGGAGGGGAGGATCGAGGCGCCGATCGGGCGCGACCGCCACGATGCGACGCGGATCTCGCTGGATTCGATCGCTCCCCGTGAGGCCGTCACGCACTTCGAGGCGATCGAGCTCCTTCGTGCCCACTCCCTGCTCCGAGTGCGGCTCGAGACGGGGAGGACGCACCAAATTCGGGTGCACTTGGCCGCAATCGACCTCCCGGTCTCCGGAGACCCGCTCTACGGTGTCGAAGGCGATCTGGGGCTCGAGCGCCAGTTCCTGCATGCCGCGCGCCTTGCCTTCCCGCATCCGTTCGGCGCGGAGCCGGTCGAGGTGGACTCCGCCCTGCCGGCCGACCTGGCCGGGGCACTCGAGCGGGCCAGGGCCTAGACCCTAGGCGGCGCGGGCGGTCTTCGACTCGTAAAGGCGGCGGTCAGCCAGGCTGAAAAGCTGCTCCGGGCCGACACAGCCGTCGGCAAGCGTCGCCGCGCCCGCGCTGACCGAGAGCTCGGCCGGCATGCTCTCTTGCAAGCGGTTCAGGAAGGCTGCGGCCGAGCTCAGGTCGGCCTGGAGGAGCAACGCGCCGAACTCGTCGCCGCCGAGCCGCCCGACTGCGTCCGTCTCGCGCGCCGTCTGTGCAAGCACTCGCCCGAACGTCCGGAGGAGTCGGTCGCCCTCCTGGTGCCCCTCTGTGTCGTTCGTCACCTTGAAGTTGTCGAGGTCGAGCAGCACGAGGGCGAGCCGACCCCGGTAGCGCTGCGCCCGGGCGAGCTCCCGGCCGACGAGATCGTGGAAGGCTCGATGGTGCAGGAGCCCCGTGAGAGGGTCTCGCCGCGCCAGCTCGGCCAGGCCGCTCGTGACCTGTCCGAAGTAGAGAAGCAGGCAGCGGTCGAGCGTCTCGCGCGCCGCGTGCTCGCCGTGCCGCTCGAGCACGCGGCCGAGTGCCAGGAGCTCTGCGACGACCTCCGCCTGGCCCAGACCGAGCCCCTCGCGCGCACGTGCGTAGTCCGCTGCGAGCTCGTCCGGGTTGCCGCCAGCCTCGAGGGCTGCGATGAACGATGGCAAGCTCCCGAGCTGGCCCAGGCGGCCCAGGCGGGCGAGCGAGGGCGCAACACCTTCGCGGAGCGCCTGGTCGACGGCCTCGACCGCAAGATCCCACGCGGATGCCCTCAGAACCCCGATGCCGCCAGGGTACGCCCCTGGTCGGCTAGAATACACCGGTTTTTTCGTCTCCTACCCGATGGAACCCGGCGGGTGGCGGTGCCGGGGTCTAACCCTGGTTCCACCCGTCTCCACCGGCTTTTCCAACGCAACCGAGGAGGATCTGAACGTGTCCGTCGTCTCGATGCGCGAGCTCCTGGAGGCCGGGGTCCACTTCGGCCACCAGACTCGGCGCTGGAACCCCAAGATGCGCCGCTTTCTCTTCACGGAGCGCGGCGGCATCTACATCATCGACCTCCAGCAGACCCTCTCGCTCCTGGAGCAGGCTCATGCGTTCGCCCGGAACATCGCCGAGCGCGGTGGATCCGTCCTCTTCGTGGGGACGAAGAAGCAGGCGCAGGACTCGGTCGCCGAGCAGGCCGCGCGCGTCGGCATGCCGTACGTGAACCACCGCTGGCTGGGCGGGCTGCTAACCAACTGGCGCACGATCTCGGAGCGCCTGGAGCGCCTCCACGAGCTCCGGCGGCGAAAGGACGAGGGACAGCTCGACCTGCTCCCGCCGAAGGAGCGCATCGCCATGGAGGGCGAGCTCGAGAAGCTCGAGGCGAACCTCGGTGGCGTCGCGGACATGAAGCGCCTGCCCGACGCGGTCTTCGTCGTCGACCTAAAGAAGGAGCAGCTCGCGATCCGCGAGGCGCGCCGGCTCGGACTGCCGGTGATCGGCCTGGTCGATACGAACTGCGACCCCGACGACGCCGATTACGTGATTCCCGGGAACGACGACGCGATCCGCTCCTGCGGCCTGATCGTGAAAGTGCTCGCCGACGGGATCGCCGCCGGGAAGAACGTCGTCACGGAGACGGAGATCGCCCAGACGAACGGCCGCGTCGAGGATCCGGCAAGCGCGCCGGAGCAGGAAGCCGCAGCTCCCGAGCCGGAGGAAGCTTCGGCCGAAGCGAAGCCGGAGCCTCCAGCCGAGGCCCCGGAGCTGCCGGAAGCGGCCGTGGCTGCCGACGACGTGCTCGGCGAGCCGCCGGGAGCGGACGCAGTCGGCCGGGCAGAGTCCGAGGAGGGCAAGCCCGCGTGACCGAAATCAGCGCCAAGCTCGTCAAGGAGCTCCGGGAGCTGACCGGCGCCGGGATGATGGAGTGCAAGCGCGCTCTGGTCGAGACGGACGGAAACGTCGAGGAAGCACAGCGGCTCCTCCGGGAGAGGGGCATGGCCTCGGCCGGCAAGCGCGCGGGTCGCGAGACGACCGAAGGGAAGGTGCTGGCCGACGTCGAGGATCGCCACGGGGCCATGGTCGCGGTCGGCTGCGAGACCGAGCCCGTCTCGAAGAACGAGGACTTCCTCCGCTACGCCGGCCGGGTTCTGGAGATCGTCGGCGAGCAGGGGCCCGATGCCGTCGCCGAGCTGGAGGAGGAGCGTGTCGCGCTCGTCGCCCGGATCGGCGAGAACGTCGCCGTGCGCGGGGCGGCGAGAATGGAGGCCACGAACGGCGAGGTGCTGGAGGCGTACGTGCACCGGCCGGCCGAGAAGATCGGGGTCCTGATCCGGCTCGCGGGAGGAGACCGAGACCTGGCGCGCATGCTCGCCCAGCACATCTCGTTCGCGAACCCACAG
>JBPCPR010000250.1:0-3751 GCA_050998925.1 Gaiellaceae bacterium | reverse complement strand
GCGTTCAGCTGCTCCGGGCGGTCGAGCGTGACGAGCGCGACCCGGTCCTCGCGCTCGACCTTGACGGTCACGAGCCCTTGCGGTCGAGGAACTTCCGCACCGCCTCCTGCGGCTCCTCGGTCGCCATCGAGAGCGCAAGCCAATCGCGGGCGTGGCCCACCGTCTCGTTCCAGGCGAGGTTCCGCCAGAAGTTGAGCTGCTCCTTGGTGTATCGAACGGTCTGCGGGAGCTTCGTGGCGAGCTTCTCCACCAGCTCGTCGACGGCGGCGTCGAGCCCGGCCCGTGGCACGACGCGGTTCACGAGGCCCCACTCGCGCGCTTGCTCGGGCGAGATCTCCTCGCAGAGGAAGAGGATCTCACGCGCCCGCCGGTCGCCGACCAGGATCGGCAGCCACTGGGTGGCGCCACCCGCAGGCACGGAGCCGTGCTCGGGGCCAACGTGGCGAATGAATGCATCGTCGACCACGACCGCGAGGTCGCAGGCCATCTGGAGCTCGTTGCCGCCGCCCACGCAGATCCCGTGGATGCGCGCGAGGGTCGGCTTGCCGATCTCGCGCAGCCGGTCGTGGGCATCCTTGAAGGCACCGAACCACTTCCAGTACTCGCCCGGCTTCCCGAGATAGTCCTCGGACCAGGACTTCAGATCGGCGCCGACGCAGAACGCCCGCCCGGCGCCGGTCAGGACGACCACCCGGATCTCGTCGTCCCACGAGGCGTCCTCGCACGCGCGCGCCAACTCCCGCAGGAGCTGAAAGTCGAAGGCATTCAGCACCTCCGGCCGGTTCAGCGTGATCGTCGCCCGGGGCGGCGCCTTCTCGTAGACGATCTTCTCGAGCCCGAGCTCGGAGGGCTCGCGGGGCTCCGGCCGGGACGGCTCCGTCATTCGCTCACGTCGGCGAAGAGCACATGGAAGCGCCCGCCCATCTCCATCGCGTCCTTGCCGGTCGCCATGAACTCTTCGCTCCGGGCAGCCTCCTGAAAGGCGTCCCGGCTCGGGAACTCCCATTCGGCGTAATAGGCGAACTGCGGCTTGCCGCGCGGCGCCCCGAAGATCGGGCCATGCCGGAAAGTCCCCCCAGCGACCTGGCGACAGAGCTCAGCGTGCCGCTCGTATCGCTCCCGCTTCGGCTCCTCCTCGTACAGGACGAACACCCTGACCATGCGCCTCCTCCCCTCGCTCGCGGCGACAGGCTAACTGCTTCCGAGCACGGCGGTCTCCGACGTCACGCGCTGCGCCAGATAGACCGGAATCTCCGGCACCGAGGCGGCGCTAGGCCGCTCTTCCGGTCGCGTCGACAAGTGCCTCCTCGAGAATCTCCAACCCGCGCTCGAGGTCCTGGTCGGAGATGACGAGCGGCACGAGAATTCGGACGACGTTCCCGTAGAGGCCGCACGAGAGGAGGATGAGGCCACGCTCGCGGGCAGCCGCGAGGGTCTCGGCGGTCAGCTCCGGCGCCGGTGCCTTCGTCTCACGGTCCTCGACCAGCTCGATCGCCTGCATGGCTCCGAGTCCGCGCACATCGCCGATCGATTCGATCCGTTCTGCCATCCCGTCCAGTCCGGCTCGAATGCGTGTGCCGATGGACTCGGCGCGCCGACGGAACTCCGGCGTCGCCACCTCGTCCAGGATCGCGACCGCAGCCGCGCACGCGACGGGATTGCCGCCGAACGTGCCGCCGAGCCCGCCGGCGGGAACGGCGTCCATGACGTCCGCGCGGCCGGTGACTGCGGCGAGCGGGAGCCCGCCGCCGAGCGACTTGCCGGAGACCAGGAGGTCAGGCTCCACCCCGTAGCGCTCGATCGCCCAGACGGTCCCGGTGCGTCCGATCCCGCTCTGCACCTCGTCGTTCACATAGAGGATGCCGTGCTTCGCGCAAAGCTCCGCGAGGCGGGCGGGGAAATCCTCCGGCATGGGAATGAACCCGCCCTCGCCCTGAACGGGCTCGAGCACCGCGCAGGCCACAGACTCGGGGTCGACGTCGGCCTTGAAGAGCATGTGCAAAGCCTGGATCGCGTCGTCCGAGGAGACGTCTCTGTAGGGATACGGCGCGGGCGCCCGGTAGACCTCTGGTGCGAAGGGCCCGAAGCCACGCTTGTAGGGGACGACCTTGCTCGTCATGGTCATGGTCAGAAGCGTCCGGCCGTGGAAGGCCCGGTCGAAGGTGACCACAGCCTGGCGGCCGGTGGCTACGCGCGCGATCTTGACAGCGTTCTCGATCGCCTCGGCGCCGGAGTTCAGGAGGATCGACTTCTGCTCCGCCCCCCGGCACGGCGAAAGCTCGCCCAGGCGCCGGCACGCCTCGACGTACGGCTCGTACATCCCGACCATGAAGCACTGGTGGAGGTAGCGGTCGACCTGCTCGTGGATCGCCGTGACCACCGCGGCGGGGCCGTGACCCAGGTTCTGGCAGCCCAGGCCGCCGGCGAAGTCGAGATAGCTCTTGCCGTCGACGTCCTCGATATGCGTACCGTCCGCCCTGGCGACGACCAGGGGCGGCGTGGCGATCCCGCGCGCGACGTAGCGCTCGCGTGCCTCGACTACCGTCTGGGTCGCGCTGCGCTCCGTGACTTCCATCGGCCGATACTACTTAAGACTCCGAGATGGTTGATCGGTAATTGCCCGCGCGGACCGGCCATCCGAGGCTAGGGGCAATTGTCGATCAATCTCTAGAGATATGCTCGCCTGCGTGTCGGGAAGCGGGTTTGCGGTCTCTCTTGCGCTCCTGGCCGGCCTGGCCGGCTCCATTCAGATCGCGGTCATGGGCCGCTTCGGAGACCGGATCGGCTCCCTCGAAGCGCTGGCGTTCTCCCTCGTCATTTCGACCGTGATCGCGACGGTCGCCCTCGTAGCGCTTCGCGGGTCGCTCGACGGCTTCGCGTCCGGAGCGCGCCAGCCACCGTGGCTCTGGATCGGCGGCGTTATGGGCGTCTTCATCGTCGGCACGATCACCTTCGCTCAACCGCGTATTGGCACGACGGCGACGATCGGCCTCCTGATCGCGGGCCAGCTCGCCATGGGTGTGGTCATCGACCGCTTCGGGCTCTTCGGAGTCGAGCGAATCGACCTGACACTGCCTCGACTCCTCGGCATCGCGCTCCTGGCCGTGGGCGCCGCTCTCTCCCTGCACCGCGCCTAGCTCGGCCTTAGAGACCGACGACGTCGTCCGGACGCACCGGCACCCGGGTGAGCGCGCGACCGGTGGCATCGCGGAGCGCCGCGACGATGGCCGCCGTCGAGACCACGTTCGGAGGCTCGCCCACTCCCTTGACGCCGAAGGGTGCGTCCGGCTCGGCCTCCTCGACGAGCTCGGCGACGACCTCGGGCATGTCGAGTGCGGTCGGGATCAGGTAGTCGGTGAAGCTCGCATTCGTGATCACTCCGTCGCGGGTCAGGATTTCCTCCATGAGCGCGAGGCCGAGCCCCTGCGCCGTGCCGCCTTCGATCTGACCGTAGACGGCCTGCGGGTTGATCGCCTTGCCGACGTCCTGAGCCGTTCCGACCCACACGACCCGCGTCAGCCCGAGATCGACGTCGACCTCGGCCACGACTCGCATCGCCGCACAGGCGAACGCGACGTGGGCCCGATCGCCGGTGACCTGACCCTTCTCGGGATCGAGAGGCGTCGTCTCCCGGTGACGGTAGACGCGTTCCAGATCGATCTCGGCGTCTCCGAGGGTGCCCCCGCGGCGGTCGAACTCCTCGCGGACCGCCCGGCAAGCGAGCTGGACCGCTCCGGCCGCCATCCAGGGC
>JBPCPR010000192.1:0-5277 GCA_050998925.1 Gaiellaceae bacterium | reverse complement strand
GCATGACTGGACGCCCGTTGCCCCGTCGCCGCGCCAGGTCCTGAAGCGCCAGGTCGACCGCGCGGCAATGCTCGGCTTCGCGCCGATGTTCGGCTCCGAGCTCGAGTTCTATCTCCTGCAGGAGACCTACGCCGAGGCGCACGCGAAGCACTACCGAAACTTGACTCCGTCGGTCCCCTACATCCTCGACTATCACATCCTCGCGTCCACCTACGACGAGGCTTTCATCCGCCAGGTACGGAACGCGATGCAGGGCGCCGGCATGCGTGTCGAGACCTCGAAGGGCGAGGCCTGGCCCGGTCAGCACGAGATCAACTTCCGCTACGACGACGCCCTGACGATGGCCGACAACCACACGATCTACAAGAACGGAGCCAAGGAAATCGCCTTCCTGAACGGCTGCTCGGTCACGTTCATGGCGAAGCCAGACCACACCTGGATCGGAAGCTCGTGCCACATCCACTCGAGCCTCTGGCGTGGCGGCGAGAGCGCCTTCGAAGGCGAGTCGGACACCTTCAAGCACTACCTCGCAGGATAGATCGCATGCTTCAAGGAGCTGGCGATCTTCGTGGCGCCGACGATTAACTCGTACAAGCGGTTCGCAGCGGGAAGCTGGGCGCCGACCACCCTCGCCTGGGGCCACGACAACCGCACGTGCGGCTTTCGCATCGTCGGGCACGGCCCGGCGATGCGAACCGAGACGCGGATCCCCGGCGGCGACGCCAACCCGTACCCGGCGTTCGCCGCGCTCCTCGCGGCCGGCCTCTACGGGATCGAGAACGAGCTCGAGCTGCCACCGCCGCTCGAGGGAAACGCTTACGAGTCGGACGCAGAGCGATTCCCTCACTCACTGCGCGAAGCCATCGAGGCGCTCGAGGCCGGGACAATGGCCCGCACCGCCTTCGGCGACGACGTGGTCGACCACTACCTGAACTACGCCCGCACGGAGCAGCAGCTCTTCGACGAGGTCGTGACGAGCTACGAGCGCGAACGGCTCTACGAGCGCGGCTAGACGGTTGCTCGACAATCACTACACCCTCGGACGGCGACCCCGCGGCCATGGCCATGACCGAACAACCATCTGAAATGAAGCCGCTGATCGGGATCACGACCTACCTGACCTCGGCCAGGTTCAGCTACTGGGAGCTCGACTCGGCCCTCGTCCCGGCCGCGTACCTGCGGGCCGTCGAGACGGCCGGCGGGCGGGCGCTCCTGATCCCTCCCGAGGAGAACGGAATCGACGAGACGCTGGACGCGCTCGACGGACTGCTGTTCTCCGGCGGCTCCGATCTCGATCCCGAGCTGTACGGGCAGGAGGCTCACAACGAGACGACGGGGATCGCACCGGAACGCGATCGCGCCGAGCTGGCCCTCCTCGCCGCGGCGCTCGAACGCGACATGCCGGTGCTCGCCGTCTGCCGCGGCTCCCAGGTTCTGAACGTCGCGCTCGGAGGCGACCTCGTCCAGCATCTTCCCGAGGTCGTCGGCGACGAGAAGCACAAGCACACGCCCGGCGTCTTCGCAGACCACGATGTCGAAGTCGAGCCGGAGAGCCGCCTGGGCGAGCTCCTCGGCGACCGCGCGCCGGTCAAGTCTCACCACCACCAGGGCTTCGGGAAGCTCGGAGAGGGTCTCCGCAAGACGGCCTGGGCCGAGGACGGGACGATCGAGGGGCTCGAAGATCCATCCCGGCGCTTCGCGCTCGGAGTCCTCTGGCATCCGGAGGCCGGCGAGGACTTCGCCCTGTTCCACGCGCTCGTCAAAGAAGCGGGCGAGTACAGGGAACAGAAGCGCGCGCGGTGAGGGACCCGCTAGCGGGGAAGAGCCCCCGGTGCCGGCCCAGACACCTCGGGCTCGAGATAGATGACGCGCGCGATCGGCACGGCCGAACGCACCCTGCTCTCGCAAGAGTCGATCGCACCGGTCAACTCGCCGACGGACAGCGCCGGGTCGAACTCCACCCTCGCGGCCACGAGGAGCTCGTCCGGCCCCAGGTGCTGAGTGAGCATGTGGATCACCCCGCGCACCTCAGAGCCCCGCTCGATCTCGGCCGTGATCGACCGAATCATCTCCGGGGAGGCGGCCTCGCCGATGAGCAGGCTCTTCATCTCGATCGCGAGGACGATCGCGATCACAAGAAGGAGTACGCCGATCGCCAGCGTGCCGAGTCCGTCGAACAGCGGGTTGCCAGTGACGAGCGCGAGCGCGATACCGGTTCCCGCGAGAACCAACCCGATCAGTGCCCCGGAGTCTTCGAGCAGGAGCACCGGTAGCTCGGGGCTCCTGGACGTGCGGAAGTAGCGCCACCAACTGCGCCCGCGCCGTTCGGGTTGAGCGTGGCGCACGGCCGTTCGCAGCGCGAAGGCCTCGAAGACGATCGCCACGGCGAGAATCGCGAACGCCACCGCCGGCGAGGTGATCTCGTGCGGATCGCTGATCTTCTTGTAGCCCTCGTAGATCGAGAAGAGACCGCCGAGCGAGAACAGGACCACGGCGACGACGAAGGCCCAGAAATAGCGAGCGCGTCCGTAGCCGAAGGGGTGCAAGGGGGTGGGTTCGCGACGAGCCCGCCGGCCGCCCAGGACGAGCAGACCCTGGTTGCTGGCATCTGCGACCGAGTGGACCGACTCGGCCAGCAAGGCGGAGGAGCCCGTGAGGACGAACCCGACGAACTTCGCGATCGCAATGCCCAGGTTGGCCAGGAATGCGGCCGCGATCGCCGCCGTGCTGCCGCCGTGTCCGCCGCCGTCCGCGTCGCTCATCGCGGCCAAGGTACCGCCTCCGTGCCCGGCGGGAACCACCTGGCTCGGGAAACCGCGATGCGTTCAGTCAGGCGGCCGAGCGAGAGCCCGCCGCGGCAAGCTCCGCCGGGAAGTGCCCGAGGATCCAGGCGACACCGAGCCGCTCGCGCCGGTACGGCCGGCCGTTCACGAGCGCGTAATCACGCCGGCGGACGTCCATCGGCAGGCGCGACTCGATCGGATAGAACCGGTTGTGGCGGTCGATCAGATCGTTGACGGCGCCGAAGTCCCAGCGGGCTGCCCGGCGGCGCCACCGGCGCTCGAAAGCCTCGGGTTCGCTCCCGCACTCCTCGACTAGCTCCCTCCAGGACCTATCCAACGCTTCCTCGTGCGCGCAGGTCTCGGCCTCGATCTCACGGAGGCGCACCATGTAGGGGAGCGGCCCGCCCCGTGAAAGCGCGTAGCCCTCCACGGAGGGGCGGAAATGGCTCGGCCGCGGCCGGACGCGCCGGTGCCGGAACGGCTCGCCCTCGAGCTCCCGTTCGAGCAGCTCCCGGTCGGCCCGCTCGCGCGCGTTCTCCTCGCGCACGCCCCAGTGGCCGAGGACTCGCTTTCGCTCCCAGGTGTCCACGCACGCATTGTGCCGCGCGCGGTCCCCGCCGCGTCAGGCGAGAGCGCGCTCGACGAGGCGCTGGAAGTGCTGGATCAGGTGCTCGCTCGAGAGCAGGAGGCGACCCTCGTCGAGCCCGCCCGAGGCGGCCGCGCGCTGGATCGACTCGACCAGGCGCTGGTCCTCGAGGCCTACCTGGTTCCCGAACTCGATCAGCTCCGCGATGTCCTCCTCGGTCGCCTCCTCACCGAAGAAGTAGTCGGTGACGGCGAGCGTCCGCCCGGGCTCGAGCGGGACGAAAGCGAAGACCGCGATGTTCGCCGGCCCGGGCACGACGTTGAGCGTGAAGGTCGGCCAGACGTAGTGGAAGTGCGCCTCGCTCGAGCCTCCGCGCGGGCGGTAGGGAGGATCGCCCTTCCCGTCGAGCACGTTGGCCCGGATCGAGCTGACCTGGCTCGAGAACCACTCATCCGAGCTGAGGCGGTACGCGTCCGGATCCACGTCGATCAGCTTCGAGAAGCCCGGGTGCGCGGTGGGGCAGTGATAGCACTCGAGGTAGTTCTCGACGACGGCCTTCCAGTTCGCTGCCATTTCCCATTCGCTTCGCTCCCGATAGCGCAGCCCGTCGAAGGTCACGTCGGCGTCAGCCAGCAAGGCCGGTAGGCGTCCGAGCAGCTCGGCCAGAGGCATCGGCTCGGGATCTCGATTCACGAACACCAGAGGGCCCCACGTGTCCACCGAAACGGGAAGCAGCCCGTAGGTCGACCGGTCGAAGTCCGGCTCCTGCTCGGAGCGCGGCGCGGTCCGAAGGCTGCCGTCCAGGTCGTACGTCCAGGCGTGATAGGGGCACTGGAGCGTCTCACGCTTCCCCCGCCCGGTCGCGACCTCCGTGGCGCGGTGGCGGCAGATGTTCACGAAGCCCCTGATCCGGTCATCATGACCGCGAACGACGACAACGGGCACGAGGCCGGCCTGGCAAGTGAAGTACTGGCCCGGCTCCGCGACCCAGTCGACGATCCCGGCGTACTGCCATGTGCTCGCGAAGATGCGCTCCTGCTCCTCCCGGAAGACAGTCGGGTCCGCGAACCAGGAGAACGGGAGCGTGATTCCCTGGTCGAGCTTGGATCCGAGTCCGGTAGCCATCAGAGCGCTGAGCATATGCCGTCGGAGCGTTGCTGAGAAGCACGGGAGAATGCGTGATCAAAGACACCGAGAAGCCCGAAGGGAGACGCGTTGGCAGACGAGAGCGACGGCTTGTGGGCCATGGCAGACCTGGCGACGCCGATGGCGGTGCGCGTGGCGGCGACGCTGCGTATCGCCGACCACATCGCGCAGGGACTACGAACCCCGCCGGAGCTGGCCGAGGCGTCGAATGCCAACGTTGATGCGCTCGCTCGCGTTCCTCCCGCAGTTCGTGAGCACCGATGAGGCACATGCGTCCGTGCGCATGCTGGAATTGAGTGCCGTCTTCATGCTTCTCACCCTGGCCATCTTCGTCGTCTAAGGGGTGTTCGCCGCCGCCGTTCGGAACCACATCATCTCCCGTCCTCGGGTGATGACCTGGATGCGCCGTGTTTTCGGCAGCGCTTTCTTCGCGCTCGCCGGTCGACTCGCGCTTACCGATCGCTGAAGCGGGTCAGGCTGCGCGCGATGCGACTTGCACGCGGTGCAGTCGAAACGCCGGACTACCGTGAGCGACGTCCCGTTGGTCCGTGCTGCGGGCGCATGCTCAGCGAAGCGAGACCGCTACTTGCTCCAGCAGATCCATCGCGTCCTGCATGCCGGCCTCCATGCCGGAGTCGATGTGTGCGTCGCGGTGCTCCTTGCTCGTGTGTTGCACGAGAATCGTGAGGGTCCTGCGCCCGTCCGCTTCGGTGAACGTCACGGTGTTCAGCGCTTCCCCTTCGGGCATGCCCTCGTAGACCT
>JBPCPR010000188.1:0-9477 GCA_050998925.1 Gaiellaceae bacterium | reverse complement strand
CCTCGATGCGGGAAAGCGGCTGGACGCCTGGCCGGGTGAGCTTCCGCCGGAGCTCGAGCCGCTGACGACGAAACCGCTGCTCGCGGTCGAGAACGGGCCGGGCGGGATCGACGCCAAGCTCGAGGCGGAGCTCGTCGAGCTTCCGGAAGAGGAGGCGGCCGCCTACCGCGACGGCCCTTCCGCGCTGGCAGAGGTCGTGCAGCGGCTCTTCGAGGCCCTTGGGCTCCTGAGCTTCTTCACCGCGGGCGACAAGGAGACCCGAGCGTGGACGCTCAGGCAGGGGCAGAGTGCGCTTGGCGCGGCGGAGACGATCCATTCGGACATCGCCCGCGGATGCATCCGCTGCGAGGTGATCGGCTGGCTCGACCTCGTCGAGTGCGGCTCACATGCCGAGGCCGCGAAGCGCGGCGTGCAACGGCTCGAGGGGAAGACCTACGAGGTCCAGGACGGAGACGTCGTAAACATCCGCTTCAACGTCTGATCCGGGTCAGACGAGCTGCCACTCGTCGTCCCGGATGATCGGGACGGCCTCGCCACCCGCTTCGCTCCCGTCCACCTCGACCTCGGGCCCGCCGATCATGAAGTCCGTGTGCACCGAGGACTGGGAGATGCCCATCGCCTGCTGCTCCTTCGGCGTCAAGCCCTCGGCGCCCTCGATCACATCCGGGAAGCCCTGGCCGTAGGCGACGTGACACGTGGCGTTTTCGTCGTAGAGGGTGTCGTAGAAGACGATTCCGCTCTGGCCCACGCGCGAGGTGCCGTCGACGAGCGCGACCTCGCCCAGGGTCGCCGAGCCCTCGTCGCTCGCGAGCTGGCCTCGCACGACCTCTTCGCCCTTCTTCGCGCGGACCTCGACAGCGCGCCCGCGCTCGAACCTGAGCTCGAGTCCCTCGACGACCTTTCCCTGCGTGAGGAGCGGCTTCGTCGAGCGAACCGTGCCCTCGGTCCGGCGAGCGTCCGGGGTCGTGAAGACCTCCTCGGTGGGCATGTTCGGCACGAAGGAGCGGCCCCTAACAGCCTTGTTTCCGGCGCTCTGCCAGGTGGAGCCCGGGTGGAGGCCGACCAGCAAGTCTGTGCCGGGACCGCGGAACCGGACCGCGTCAAACCTCCGATCGTTCAGCGTCCCGGCTCGGGCGACGAGGCCCTCCACGTGCTGCTTCCAGGCAACCACGGGGTCTGGCTCGTCCAGCCTGACCGTCTGAAGCACGGCGTCCCAGAGCCGCTCGACGTCTGGTTCTCCGAAGACTGTTTGTGCCCAGCCCTCGGTCGGGCAACCCACGATCGTCCAGTTGACGAGCCCTTCGGTGACGAGCTTCAGGTTGAGCGCCGATGCCTCCGCACGACGTGAGCTCGCGAGGCGGGTGCCGTCGACGTCCTCGAAGAGCTGTGGATCGGGGTGGCCAATGATGGTCATGAGGGCGCCGCGCTCCTCGAACTCGTGCAGGCGAGCCAGCATCCACGGCGGCGTCCAGCCGATCACCTCGTCGGGCGCGTTCTCGACCATCGTCTTCCTGACGTACTCGTCCTCATACAGCACGTCCACCCAGCGCGCTCCGGCCTCGTAAGCCGCTTTGACGATCGCCCGCACAAGTGGGGCATGCTCGACGTAGGCGGTTATCTCGAGGTTCTGGCCCGCCTCGAGGTTCACGCCGACTTCGATCGTGAGACGCGCGTAGGCGTCCAACCGCTCCTGGCCCTGCAGCACCAGGGCGATGCTACTCGTCTGTGTCCACCGGCCGGGTGGCGGCAGCCGCGTCGAGCTGATTCGCGTGGTAGAGGACCGCGGCCTCGGCCGTGCGAGCCGAGCGGGCGTCGTGATGCCCGGCGACGGCATGCAGGAGTTCCGCGAGCACGCCGGGGTCGAGCCCGGCGGCGCGCTCTTCGATCATGCGGAGACCCAGATGGACATGACCAAGGAGGCGGCCCGCGGCCGTGGGCTGGAAGAGCGGGCCCCGGTCGAGCTCCCGGATCCGGCCGACGTCGTGGAGGAGCGCCGCCGAGATGAGCAGGTCACGGCGCAGGCGGCGGTGGAGCTCGGCGGCGTCACGGCAGAGGGTCGCCACCGCCACGGTGTGCTCCAGGAGACCACCGGCGTAGCTGTGGTGGCCCTCCGGCGTTGCGGGCAGGGCCCGCAACCGCGCTCGGAAGTCTGGGTCTCCGGCAAAGCGACCCACGAGCGCGGTCAACCCAACGTGGGCGGGCTCGCCGACCAGAAACTCGAAGAACCCGTCCAGCTCCTCCATGTCGCGGCGCGAGGCGGGTGCGAGCGACGCCGGATCGTCCGCGGTCGGTTCCACCGAGCGCACGTCGAGTTGCAGGCGATCACGAAAGCGTTCCACCCGCCCCAGCACGCGCACGGCGTCTCCCTCGCCGAAACGCCGGTCGAGGAGCTCCACGTCGTTCCAGACCCGAGCCTCGATCCGGCCGCTCGGGTCGACGAGCTCGAGAGCCAGATAGGGACTGCCGCCGCGCGTCTTCAGACGCTGCCTTCGGGCCACCGCGAAGATCCCCTCGACGACGCGATCCTCCGTCAGCTCGGCGATCGGCGTCGCGGCTCCCACCCCCGCACTCTACGCTCGAGAACGGATGGTAACGTGGCTTTCCGTGAGCCTTCTGCAGCCCTTCCGGGCTCTTCGGTACGACCCGGAAAGCGCGGGTTCCCTCGACAGGCTCGTCGCCCCGCCCTACGACGTGGTCACACCCGAGCTTAGAGCCGAGCTCCTCGCCGAGAGCCCCTACAACGCGGTCCGGCTGGTCCGGCCGGATGCTCCCGAGGAGGCCGCGCGGGAACTCGCGGCCTGGCGGTCGGAGGGCGTCCTCGTCCGCGAGGAAAAGCCGGCCGCCTGGGTGCTCGAGGAGACGTTCGTCGGCCCCGACGGCGTGGAGCGAACCCGGCTCGGCCTCGTCGCCCGCATCCGGCTGGAGCCCTACGCGGCGGGGCGCATCCTTCCCCACGAGCGGACGTTCCCGGGCCCGAAGGAGGCGCGGCTCCGGCTTCTGCGGGCCACGCGGACGAAGCTCTCACCGATCCTCCTCCTCCACGAAGGCGAGTCGCTGGCCGTGCCCGACCGCCCGCCCGACCTCGAGGCGGTCTTCGGCGGAGCGAGAAGCAGGCTCTGGCGGGTCGGCGACCGGCAGCTTTTCGACGCCGTACGGGGACACGTCGTGATCGCGGACGGCCACCATCGCTACGAGACTGCTCTTCGCTTCCACGAGGAGGACGGCAGCGCGGAGACATCCCATGTGCTCGCCGTGCTGGTAGCGCGGGACGACCCCGGACTCGTCATCTTCCCGACGCATCGCTTGGTCCGCGGAGCCGTCCCGGAGCTGAACGGGAGCTTTCGGCTCACGGAGGTGCCCGGCGGCGCTCCCGAGGCACTGCAGCGCCTGGACGAGCTGGCGCGCGACCACCCCGCCTTCGCACTCCTGCGGCCGGGCCGGACGGTGCTTGCCGAGAGCGAGCCTCACGGGTCGGGTCCGCTCGCCGCCCTCGACACGACGGCGCTCGACGGACTCTCCCTCGACCGCCTCGACTTCACGGCGAGCGCGGCCGAGGCGGAGCGCGCCATCTCGGAGGGACGGGCGGAGGCGGCCTTTCTCGTCCGCCCGCCGACCGTGGAGCAGGTCGAGGCGGTGGCCCTCGCGGGCGAGACGATGCCCGAGAAGTCGACCTACTTCTTCCCGAAGCTGACGAGCGGCCTTCTCTTTTCGCCCTTCGACGAGTGACCGACTGGCTTTCGGTCTGCCGGGAGGGCACGCATGCGGTCCGGGGCGTCGTCGCCGGGCTGCTGACGCGGGTCGAGCGGGAGCCGAGCCTTCGAGTCGGCGTGGGCGGAGACGAGACGACCGCGATCGACGAGGCGGCGGAGCGGGCCATCGTGGAACGCCTCGAGGCACTCCACGCGAGCGGCGTCGACTTCACGCTCGTGTCGGAGGAGCTCGGCGAGCGGCGGTTCGGCGCGGCCGCCGAGGGCCTCGTGGTCGTCGTCGACCCGATCGACGGCAGCATGAACGCGAAGCGCGGGATCCCGTTCTTCTCCGTCTCGATCGCGGTCGCCGAGGGGCCGGCGATGCGGGATGTCGTCTTCGGCTTCGTGGCCGACCTCGGCACCGGCGAGGAGTGGACGGCTCGCAGAGGAGAGGGAGCCTTCCTCGACGGGCACCCGCTCGAGGGCCCCGGGCCCAAGGAGGAGATCGAGATCCTGTCCTTCGAGGCGACCACCACGGCCGAGATCGCGTCGCGTGCCGAGGCCATGCAGGGATTCGCCGTTCGCCTCCGCGTCATGGGCTCGCTCGCGCTCTCCCTCTGCCATCTCGCCGCGGGGCGGGTCGACGCCGTCTGCTCGCTGAAGCCGATCCGTTCGGTGGACATCGCCGCCGCGCAGCTTCTCTGCCGGGAGCGCGGGCTCGTGCTCGAGCTCCCGGACGCACCGACCCTCGACGACCATCCCCTCGACCTGGTCGGGCGCTCGCGGATCGCCGCCGGGGCGAGTGCAAGCGTGTGCGCCGAGCTTTCTACTCGGCTCGGAGCTTGGCGTCCAGACGGCGCGTGAGCTCGCGCTTCACGGCCGGCCAGTCGTCGTCCGTGACCGCGTAGTAGGCCGAGTCCCTGAGCTCGCCGTCGCGCACGATCATGTGCTTTCTGAAGACGCCCTCGAACGTCGCCGGCAGCGCCAGGAGGGCCGCCCGCGAGCGCTCGTTCAGCGCGTCCGTCTTGAACTCCACCCGCATGCAGCCGAGGCGCTCGAAGGCGTGCTCGAGGAGGAGCAGCTTGGCCTCGACGTTGACGCCCGTGGCCCAGACCGAGGGGGCATACCAGGTGTAGCCGATCTCGAGCCCGCGGTGCTCAGGGCGCAGGGTCAGATAGCGGCTGGAGCCGACGGGCTCGCCCGTTGCCCGGAGCAGGATGGTGTACGGGGCCGACTTGCCGGCGGACGCTTCTGCGAGCGCCTCGGTCAGCCAGCGGTGAAGGTCTCTGTGGCTGCGGACGACCCAGGGCATCCAGCGCCAGACCGCCTCGTCCTCGGCGGCGCGGGAGAGGCCGGCCTCGTGTGCCGGCGCGAGCGGCTCCAGGACGACGAGCTGCCCTTCCAGGCGCGTGGACAGGTTCGCGAAGCTCACAGCAGGCGTGGCTGGTACAGGACGATCCGCGCCCGCCGGAAGCCGTGGCCGAGCACACCGCGCCGGCCGAGCTCGAGCCGGAGGATGCCTGTTCGCTCCGTGCCCGGCGAGGTAGCTCCGAACACGAAGTTCCCGAGGCTCCAGGCGACGAACCGGTTGCCGAGCCGCTCGCGCGGCTGCTGGACGTGGGGGTGCGACCCGAGCACGACCTTTGCCCCGGCCGCGAAGCTGACCCGGGCGAGAGCGCGCTGGCGACCGTTCGGGGAGTACGTCCGCTCGGTGCCCCAGTGGTAGTAGACGACGACCACGTCGGCCCGCTTCCGGGTGGCGCGGACGTCCGCCGCGACGAGCTGTGGAAAGGCCGGCGCCGTACCCGGCCGTCCCGCTCCGGCGTCGAACCCCGTCGGGCGCACGTCGGAGTAGCAGAGGAAGGCGACCCTGATGCCGCCGAGCGGGATGATCGCCGGGCGGCGCGAGCGCGCGAGGTCGACCCCACCCCCGACCGTCCGGATCCCGAACCGTCGCGCGTGCCGCAGCGTGTCGAGGAAGGCCACGCGCCCGTAGTCGAGCGTGTGGTTGTTCGCGAGCGAGATCACGTCGACACCGGCGAAGCGCCCGGCCGCGGCGAGGGCAGCCGGCGGGCCGCGGAAGTGGTACTGCTTGCCCGGCACGGGAGCGCCCCTGGTCGAGACGGCCCCTTCGAGGTTCGCAAGCGCGATGTCGGCCCGGCGCAGGACCGGTGCGACCGAGAGCCAGGGATAGCGGGAACCGTGCAAGCCGATCATCCTGCCGACCCCGTTTCCGAAGGTGACGTCGCCCACGGCCGCGAGGCGAAGCGGTCGGACGGGAACGGCCCCGAGCCGGGTCTCGAGGGCTCCCGCGACCAGGCTGAAGCGGTTCCGGCCGAGCTCTCGCACGCGGGCCTGGATCCTGAAGCCCCCCCGTGGGCCGGCCCGGACCCGGGCCAGTGGGCCGCTCTGCGTGCGGAGCGTCACCCGTTCGCTCGGCGCCGCCCAGCCGGTGACGACCAGCCGACCTCCGGGGGCCAGCCAGCGGGGTAGCGTGCTCGTCAACTCAATGATGGCGCCGGTGGCAGCCGCAGCCGCTGCCAGCGCGCCCAGAAGACCGGCGAGGAGGACGCGGCCCATGCGGCGACTATAGGGCGCGCTAGACGGGGAGACTGCGGAGCAGCTCGACCACCTCGTCCGCGGAGGTTCCGCCCCACGCAGATCCACCGCGAAGGACCTGAAGCCCGGGATGGCTCGTCGCGAGCTCTGCGAGCAGCGGCTCGGCGGCCTCCGCCGCAGCGGGCATGGTGGCGCTGACACCCAGGATGGATGCGTCGACGTCCTCGGCGAAGCTCGCGGCCTCGGCGATTGGCGTGTCCGCACCGAGATAGACGACCTGCCAGCCGTCTGCGTGGAGGAGCACGGCCACGGCCAGGAGCCCGGCCTCGTGCCGCTCACCCGGGACGCAGCAGAGCACGATGCGACCCCGCGGGCCACCGAGGCCGCCGTTCAGAAGGCCGCGCATCTTGCCACGGAGAACCTCCGTCAGCTGGTGCTCGTGGGCGACCGTGGCCTCGCCCTGCTCCCACAGCTCGCCGATCCGCCGGAGGGCCGGCGCGACGACTTCGGTCACGGCCTGCTCGGCCGGGAAGAGCGCGAAAGCCTGGTCGACGGCACTCGCAACGCGCGGCGGGTCGGGGCTCACCGCCCCGGCGACCAGCTCCTCGACGAGCCCCTTGGCATCGAGCTTCGGTGCGTCGGAGTACCCGCCGAGCAGGCGTGCCGCCTCCCCGATCCTGTACCCCTCCGCGAGCCGAGCCTTCAGCCATTCGACGCGCAACACGTCGCGCTCGGTGTAGCGGCGATGTGACCCCGCCGTCCGCTCGGGCTTCAGCACCCCGTAGCGCTGCTCCCACTTCCGGAGCGTCGCGGAGGGGATGCCTGTGCGGCGTGCGACTGCCTGGATGTTCATGTCCCGCTCACACCATAGTTGGACATGGCTTAGACAGAACCTTTCGCTGGTACGTTAGAAGCATGCACCACGAACTCCTGCAGGCGCTAGAGAGCGTGATCGACCCGGAGCTTGGCCGCTCCGTGATCGAACTCGACATGGTCCGTCGCGCCGAGCTGGTTGGCGGGACGGCCGAAGTGACTATCGCACTTACGGTCGCGGGCTGCCCGCTTCGGGCCAGCTTCCAGGATCAGGTCGACCGCACGCTGCTCCCGCTCGCAGGCGTCGAGCGGACCGCGCTCACTTTCGACGTTATGACCCCCGAGGAGAAGACTGCGCTGACCACGAAGCTCCGCGGCGGCGTCGCGGAGCGGACGCCCGGCATCTCCGTCGACTCGAAGACCCGCGTCCTGGCGGTGGCGAGTGGCAAGGGCGGCGTGGGGAAGTCGTCCCTCTCGGCGAATCTCGCCGCGGCCTTCTCGCAGCTCGGCCATCGCACCGGCATTCTCGACGCGGACGTCTACGGGCACTCGATTCCGCACATGCTCGGCATCCACCAGCGACCGGTTGTGGTCGACAAGATGATCGTGCCGCCCGTGCGTGGCGACCTGAAGGTCATGTCGATCGGGTTCTTCCTGGACGACAACCAGCCGGTCATGTGGCGTGGGCCAATGCTTCACCGGGCGCTCGAGCAGTTCCTGTCGGACGTCCACTGGGGCGAGCTCGACACGCTCGTCGTCGACATGCCGCCCGGAACGGGCGACGTCGCGATCTCGCTCGGCCAGCTCCTGCCCCGCGCCGAGGCGATCGTGGTCACGACCCCGCACCGCGCCGCGCAGCAGGTTGCGGTCCGGGCCGCTCAAATGGCCGACAAGACGAAGATGCGCCTGCTCGGGGTCGTCGAGAACATGACGCACCTGGTCGGTACGGGTGAGGAGCTCTTCGGCTCGGGCGGCGGGCAGGCGCTCGCGGACGAGATCGGAAAGCCGGTGCTCGGCCGGGTGCCGTTCGACCCGAGGCTCGGCGACTACTGCGACCGAGGCGAGCCGATCGTGCTCGTCGAGCCCGAGCTCGAGGTGTCGCGCACGATCACGGCCCTCGCCGAGGCGATCGACGCCGTACCGCGCGAGCGCGGCCGGGGCATCGTCAAGCCCCTGCCCCTCGTCTCCGTCTAGACGTCGCCCCGGTCTGTCGGCTGCTCCGGCAGCGAGGTCGCCGGCCCTTCCCGCAGGCGTATGAAGCCGGCGTTCAGGAAGTCCGTGATCCCGTGGGCGCTGAAGATCGTCGTCGCGAACCTGGTCTCACGCGGGAAGAAGACGAACGAGTACGAGAGCCCGGCCGAGACCCAGAGGCCGATGCAGTAGGGGCAGGTCACCAGTGCACCGACGGCGGCCGCCATCCCCTCTTTCTTCGGCTCCTGCGCAGCTTCGTCCTCGGTCACCGGCGCTCGGATGAAAGCGGCGATCTCGTCCTTCGTGATCACGCGGCTGATCTTGTAGGTGGAGAGGGCGATCCGGGTCAGGTCGCCAAAGCCGATCCGCTCCGGGATCCGGTTTCGACCTACCGCGAGGAAGCCTCCGAAGACGCCCCAGAAGGCAGTGGTGAGAGCGGCGTACTGCGGCAGCGGCCTCTCGTCCATCAGCCCGACGTTCCCGTCTCGGAGTGCGGGGCCCCGACCGGCTTGGAGTCGTGGGAGCCACGCTGGCGGAGGTAGATCGTGAAGACGGCCAGGGTTCCGACGGCGAGGAACTCGGACTGCCAGTTCTGGAACGTCTTCTCCCAGAAGTCCGGGTCCCGGAGATACGTCAGCCAGTCGATCGCGGGCTCGCCGTGGAGTTGCCGATCATCGTTGAAGACATTCCAGTTCGTGACCGACTGGCCAGCCCAGGTGAGGAAGAAGATCGCCGTCATCACGAGCAGGAGCGAGTTGGAATAGATGGCGGTCCGCCAACCCCGAGTCTTCGCCCAACGAGGCGCGTTCTGAGGCGCATGACCTCCGACCATCTGCCTCTGGTCGGACTCGAGGCCGCGGTTTTCGAGCGATTTCGACTCGTTCGACCCCAGTTGGACGAGCCAGATCGTCACGGCGATGAAGAACGAGAACTGGAGGAACTCCGACTGCCAGTTCTCCATGACGGCGCCCCAGAAGTCGGACGATGCGACGTAGCGGCCCCATGAGATCGCCTGCGCACCGTGTTCCGCCTGCTCCGCGTTGTGGTCGTGCTGTCCGGCGAAGGACTGGCCGAGGAGCGTGAACAGGAGCAGGACGAGGAAGAAGAGGGAAAGCGAGTTCTCGCGGAGGAAGCGGCGCATCTCAGTTGTGGGTCAGTCCGACCAGGAAGGCAACCACGAGGCCGCCGGCGATCAGGAGCACGTAGGTCCAGAACATGAGCCGCA
>JBPCPR010000187.1:0-3218 GCA_050998925.1 Gaiellaceae bacterium | reverse complement strand
TCTGCTTCAATTCGCTGGGGGGTGGCGCCGCGCGGCCCCCCTCTCTCGTTCTAGCGGACGACTGTCTCGCAGCCGCTGGTCTTGTCGCCGCGGTTTACGAACGCCTGGTCGCGCCCGGGTCCGCAGTCGATCGTGTCCACGGTGCCGTCCTTCGCGTAGACGTAGTCGGCGCCGCGCCCGCCGCGCATCGTGTCCTGGCCCGCGTCGCCGTTCAGGAAGTCGTTGCCGGGCCCACCGTTCAGCACGTCGCGCCCGCCCCGCCCCAGGAGCGTGTCGACGCCGAGCCCTCCCCAGAGCGTGTCCGCTCCTCCGAGCCCGGTGATGCGGTCCGCTCCTCCGAGCCCGTAGATCTTGTCACTCGAAGCGGTCCCGGTGATGGTGTTCGCCCCGCCGGTCCCGTAGATGACGCGCGCCTCGGCCGTCCCGGCTGCGAGCGCAGCAGCAAGGCTCAAGGCGAGCGTGAGTCGTCCGATCTGCATGACCCCTTCGGTTAGCCTATGCCGGGAAGCCTGACTCGTCCAGCTCAGTAGGAGACGGCGCCCCGACCGGTCTCGGCCGCGTGGCGCTGCTCGTCGGCTCGATACGAGGAGCGAACGAGCGGGCCCGAGAAGACCGAGCCGAACCCGATCGCCTCGCCCTGCTCGCGGAACCAGCGGAACTCGTCCGGATGCACCCACCGGTCGATGGCCGTGTGCTTCGCCGAGGGCTGGAGGTACTGGCCGATCGTGACGACGTCGACGCCGTGGCTGCGGAGGTCGCGCATCGTCTCGACGACCTCGTCGTTCGTCTCTCCGAGACCGACGATGACCCCGGACTTCGTCAGGACGGGATAGTCGGCGATCTCCTTCGCCCGCGCGAGGAGGTGGAGAGCTCCGTCGTAGGAGGCCTTTGCGCCCCGCATGCGCCGGTGGAGCCTTCGCACCGTCTCGATGTTGTGGTTGAAGACTTCAGGGCGCGCGCCGATCACGACCGCGAGCGCCTCCTCCTCGACACCGAGGAAGTCGGGCGTGAGCACCTCGACGCTTGCCTGCGGCAGGCGCGCCTTGAGGGCCCGGATCGTCGCCGCATAGTGACCGGCCCCGCGGTCGGCGACGTCGTCGCGGTCGACCGAGGTGACGACGACATGCTTCAGCTCCATCTGCGAGGCAGCCTGCGCCAGCCGCAGGGGCTCGAGTGGATCGGGCGGCTGCTCGGGTCGCCCGGAGTGGACGTAGCAGTAGCGGCACGCCCGGGTGCAGGTGTCGCCGAGGATCTGGAAGGTTGCCGTCCCGCGACCCCAGCACTCCGAGATGTTCGGGCAGCGGGCCTCCTCGCAGATCGTGTGGAGACCCTGGCCGTGGATCAGCTTGCGGACGTCGAAGTAGCGCGAGTCCGCACTCGGCGCGCGGACCTTCATCCACTCCGGGCGGCGGGGCCTGTCAGCTACGGGCAGCGAGCTTCGCATGAACCGGTTGCTCCCGGAGCTCCGCGACCGCTTCGGCCGGAAGCTCCTCGAAGGACAGGCTAAACACTTCCTCGAGCGCCGCGGCTGCGTGCGGCCGCACCTCGTCGACGGTGAGCGGCCGGGCAAGCTCCCGCGCCATGGTCGTGAAGGCCGCGTCCTCGAGCCCACAGGCCGTGATCCAGCTCGTGAACGGGGCCGCGTCGAGATCGACGTTCAGGGCGTAGCCGTGCGTCGTCACCCAGCGTGAGATGTGGACGCCGAGCGAGCAGATCTTTCGCGGTGGGCGCTCGAGCCAGACGCCGGTCAGGCCCTCGATGCGGGTCGCCGAGAGGTCGAACGCCCCGAGGGTGCGGATCACGGCCTCCTCGAGGTCACGGCAGTACTTCCGCACGTCACGTCCGTGCCGGTTGAGGTCGAGGATCGGGTAGCAGACGAGCTGCCCGGGCGCGTGGTACGTCGACTTTCCTCCGCGGTCGGTTTCGACCACCTCCACCTCGGAGCCCGTGGGCACGTGCACCTCGCCCTCGTCCGTCCGCCGCCCGGTCGTGATCACAGGCGGGTGCTCGAGGAGCACGACCGTGTCCGGGACTGTGCCCTCCTGAACGGCAGCCGCCAGGAAGCGCTGGAGCTCCCGCGCCTCGAGGTAGGGCATCTCGCCGAGGTGCAGCACGTACGCGCCGCGTACCATGCTCCGACTGTACCGGCGTCCCGGACGACCATGTCCCGGGGCCTGGTCCCTGGACATGTCTCGCGTGGGGAAAGGTGGGCACGTGCAGGTCGCCACGACGTATTGCAGGCCGGGGCTGGGCTGCCCTCGAACTGACCGCTGTTCTTCGTGGACATGTCTGAGGGCCAGACCCCCGGACATGTCCCCTCCGGCCGTTGTCCTAGGTCGGGCTCGGCGCGGGCGGGACGTTTGCCATCAGCTACAGACGCTGTCGGTGGAGTACGAGAGGAGGTCTAGTAGGAGCTCTCATCCCATGTCTGCAGGTTGGTTCTCAGGTCGCGCATGAACTGCGCGGCGTAGGCCCCGTCGATCAGCCGGTGGTCGTAAGCGAGGCAGAGGTTCATCATCGGCCGGATCGCGATCACGTCGCTGCCGGCGTCGTCGGAGACGACGACGGGCCGCTTCACCATCGCCTCGACGTCGAGGATCGCCACCTGCGGCTGGCTGATGATCGGCGTCCCGTGGATGGCGCCGAACCCGCCGGGGTTCGTGATCGTGAACGTGCCCCCCTGGACGTCGTCAGGCATCAGCTTCTTGTTCCGCGCCCTGTCTGCGATCTCTTCGATCGCGCGCGCGAGTCCGAGGAGGTTCTTCGCCTCCGCGTTCTTGACCACGGGAACGATCAGTCCCTTGCCGCCCTCGAGCGCGACCGCGATCCCGAGGTTCACGTAGCTCTTGGCTACGATCGACTCGCCGCGGATCTCTGCGTTCATCCACGGCCATCTCGTGATCGCGTCGAGCGTCGCCCGGGCGATGAACGCCAGGTAGGTGAGCTTCACGCCGTGGCGCTCGTCGTAGTCCCGTTTCAGCTTCTGACGGATGGCGACGACGTTCGAGAGGTCGACCTCGAACGTCGTCGTGACATGGGCCGACGTGTCGAGGGAACGTCGCATGTGCTCGGCGATCCCTTTGCGCATGGGCGTCATCGGCTCAACCGTCTCGCCGGTGCCCGGCTCCACCTTCGCCGCGGGAGCCGCTGCTTCGGCCGGCGCGGGCGCGGGCGGCGCAGCCGGGGCTTGGGGTGTGGCCGGGGCCTTGGGAGCCGCC
>JBPCPR010000150.1:0-4464 GCA_050998925.1 Gaiellaceae bacterium | reverse complement strand
GCATGGATCTCTCCGACGTCGAGCTGCTCGAGCTAGAGGGCACCCTCGCGCGCGACCTCGAGCTCTTCGTCCGGCAGGAGCTCGAGCTGGCGTTCCCGCTCGTCCCACGGCGCTTCGAGGTCGCCTTCGGAAGCGATCGCGCGCCGGTCGAGCTCCAGCGGGGCCTAGACCTCGGCGACTTCACGCTGTCGGGCAAGATCGACCGGATCGACGTCGACCCGTTCAGCGCGCGCGGGATCGTTCAGGACTACAAGTCCGGGAGGACCTCGCACTCCGCGGCTCAGATCGAGTCGGAGGGGAGGCTGCAGATTCCGCTCTACATCCTCGCCCTGCGCGACCTGGTCGGCATCGAGCCGATCGGCGGGCTCTACCGTGCGCTGGCCGGCTCGCGGGAGGCGCGCGGGCTCGTCCGCGAGGACGCGAAGGAATCGGACGTTCCCGGTCTGAAGAAGGCCGACTACCTGGACGAGGACGCCTTCTGGGGGCAGGTCGAGGCTGCGAAGGGGCTGGCGCGCGTCGCCGTCGAGCGGATGCGTGCCGGCGACGTCCAGCACGATCCGCGGACCGGAACCTGCCCGACGTGGTGCGACCGGTGGTCGATGTGCCGGGTGAGGCGAGCGTGACCAACCCGCGGAAAATGCTGCACATTTTCCGCGGCGGAACGCTTTCGCATCGCTTCTCTCGCGCCTTTACCCGGGGCTCCGTCTGACGGCCACGACTCCCAATCCGGAACAGCTCGCCGCCATCGAGGAGCCCGGGGTTGTCTTCCTTTCCGCCGGGGCGGGCACCGGGAAGACGACGGTGTTTGTGGAGCGCTTCGTCGAGGCCGTCTGCGAGCGCGGCCTCGGGATCGACTCCGTGCTCGTAATCACGTACACCGAGCGGGCTGCGGGGGAGCTCCGAACCAGGATCAGAGATCGCCTCGTCGAGCTGGAGCGGCACGATCTGGCGCGGGAGATCGACGGCGCCTGGATCTCGACGATCCACGGCTTCTGCTCCCGCCTCCTCCGGAACCATCCGTTCGAGGCCGGCCTCGATCCCCGCTTCCGCGTCCTCGATGCGAGCCACGCAAGCGTGCTCCGCTCCGAGGCGTTCGAGGCGGCGCTCCTCGAGTTCTGCGGCAGCCGCGACCCGGGTCGGGTGAGGCTCCTCGCGACGTATGGCGCGGCGCGGCTCGCCCGGATGCTGATCGGCGTCTTCGAGCGGCTCCGCTCTGCAGGCAGGCCCCTCGAGCTCCGAGCGGGAGAAGGGGTGAAGCTCGGCGAGCGGCTCTCCGAGCTCGAGGACGTCGCCACCCTGACTCTCTCCCTGACGGAGGATCATCCGGAAGGCCGAGCCCTCGTCCAGCGCACCCTGGAGTTCCTGTCCCCGCCGCCGCCCGTGGAGAGCCTCCTCGATCTGTCGGAGCTGCGCGTGCATGGCGTCGGGGCGGAGCGGTTCGCCTCGTACGGCGAGGCGCTTGCGTCGGTCGAGAGCGCGGCGCTGGACGAGGTCGCGGCCCGCGATCGGGGCCTCCTCGAGGACCTGCTCGTCGCGTTCGACCGCGCCTACGCGGAGGCGAAGTCGCGCGAGTCGGCACTCGACTTCGAGGATCTCCAGCTCGTCGCCCGGGATCTCCTGCGACGTCACGAGGTCGTGCGCGAGCAGACGAGCTGGCGCTTTCGGTCGATCATGGTGGACGAATTTCAGGACACGAACCGGCTCCAGTGCGAGCTCGTCGACCTGCTCCGCGCCGACGAGCTCTTCTTCGTCGGGGACGAATTCCAGTCGATCTACCGCTTTCGCCATGCGGACGTCGAGGTCTTCCGCGAGCGGCGGGCGGCGAGCGAGGGCGTGCTCGCACTCACGCGCAACTACCGTTCGCGGCCCGAGGTCCTCGGCGTCGTCAACCACCTCTTCGGGACCGAGTTCGGCACCGACTTCGAGCCGCTGGTCGCGGCTGGCAGGTTCCCCGAGCCGCTGTTCGGCCCCGGCGTCGAGCTGCTCGTCACCGACAAGTCGACCTACCGCGAAGGGCAGACACATTGGCGCACCGCCGAGGCGCGTCACGTCGCCCGGCGCGTCCGCGAGCTGGTCGACGCGGGCGAGGCAACGCCGGGCGAGATCGTGCTGCTCTTCATGGCGGGAACGGACGCCGAGCGCTACGAGGAGGCACTCCGCGAGGAAGGCCTACCCACCCACCGCGCGGCAGGGCGAGGCTACTTCGGCCAGCAGCAGGTCGTTGATCTCGTCTCCTACCTGCGTCTCCTGCACAACCGCTACGACGACGAGGCGCTCGTGACCGTGCTCGCATCCCCGCTCGTCGGCGTCTCGAACGACGCGCTCGTCCTGCTCCGGCGCGCCGCGGGCCGGCGGCCGCTCTTCACCGGCCTGGAGCGCGAGCTTCCGGTTGAGCTCGGGCAGAAGGACCGACGGCTCTTTATCGCCTTCCGCCAGCGCTACGACCGCCTCGTCAAGGCCTCGGCACGGCTCGGGCTCGAGCGTCTCTGTGAGGAGATCGTCGTCGCTCACGACTACGACCTCACCGGGCTTGCCCGTTGGGACGGGCGTCGCTGCTACGCCAACCTGCGGAAGCTCGCGCGGCTCGCCCGCTCCTACGAAGACCTGCGAGGTCCGGACATCGAGGGCTTCGTCCGGTTCCTCCGCGACCAGGAGGCGGCAGGGGCCAAGGAGGTCGAGGCCGTCGCGGAGGAGGAGGGTGCAGAGGCGGTGCGGCTCCTGACCGTGCACTCCGCCAAGGGGCTCGAGTTCAAGGTCGTCGTGCTCGCCGACGCAGGGCGAAACCCGCCGTCCCCGTCCCCGGACGAGATCCTCTGTCTACCCGACGGGAGATTCGGCTTCCGCTTCGTCGATCCGGCCACCGGGGAGCGGAGCGAAGCGTTCGATTACGGCGAAGTAAAGGAGGCGGAGTCGGCAGCAGAGCGGGCGGAGGGCCGCCGTCTCCTCTACGTCGCCATGACGCGGGCGATCGACCGGCTGATCGTCTCCGGTGCCGTCGATCCGACGAGCCGCCGCGACGCTCAGGCGCCGATCCAGTGGGTGCTCGAGGGCCTCGACGTGGAGCTCCCGGAGGACGGGCCGGTCGAGCTCGAGCGGGGGGAAGGACGGGTGCTCGTCCGCGTGGATCGGCGCAGGGAGGAGACCGAGCTCGGCCCGGATCCGCTCGGCGAGCCGCAGCTCGAACTGTTCGACGCGGGCCAGGGCGGCTCCGTGCGCCTGGCTCCGACCCTTCCCGAGCTCGTCCCTCCGCCCGCGCCGCCGGGTCATCGGATCAGGCGGCTCTCCTACAGTGCGCTCGCTCTCTTCGAGCGCTGCTCCTACCGCTTCTACGCGGAGCGCATCGTCGGGCTCTCCCCGACGGACGGCGACGGGGCCGTGCCCGGCGCGGCCGGCGGTCTCGCGGCGACGGAGATCGGCGACGCCGTCCACGTCCTGCTCGAGGTCGAAGCGCCACTGGCCGAGGTGCGCGAGCGGGTGCTCGCACGCTACCCGGTCGCAACGGACGAGGACGTCGAGCGTGTCGAGCGCCTCGTAGCCGCCTGGCACGACTCCTCCTTCGCTCAGCGGCTTGCGGGCCTCGACGCGGTGGTGCCGGAGCGACCCTTTGCCTTCGAGCACGACGGTGTCCTCCTGCACGGGCGGCTCGACCTCCTGCGCCTCGAGGAGGGCAGCGCCCTCGTGGTCGACTACAAGACGAACCGCCTGGAGGAGACGTCGCCGTCCGAGGTCGTCGAGTCGGACTACGTGCTGCAGCGGCTCGTCTACGCCCTCGCCGCGTTCCGGGCCGGAGCCGACGAGGTGGAGGTGGTCTACGTCTTCCTCGAACGACCCGAAGAGCCGGTCGTCTCGACCTTCGGGCGTCCCATGGTCCCCTCGCTCGAGGCCGAGCTCACCGCTGCCATCGACCGCATCCAGGAGGGGCAGTTCAGACCGACGCCGAGCGAGTTCGTCTGCCCCGGCTGCCCTGCACTCGACGTCGTTTGCGCCGGCCCCCGTCTCCTCCACCCGGATTCAGCAGCAGCCGCCTAAATGCTTGACCGGCAAGTACCGAGCGTCGATTACCGACCAGCCGGCTGATGCGAAGCTACGTCGCCGAGGCGCGACGGCGTGTGGGCCCGAAACGACTCCGGATCCGCCCGGTCGTCGAGCGCCTCGCCGGGGAGCATCCCGACGCGACGATCGCCCTCCGGTTCCGAAGCGATCTCGAGCTGCTCGTCTCGGTCATGCTCTCCGCGCAAACGACGGACGTGGCGGTGAACCGTGTCACCGAGGCCCTCTTTCGCAAGTACGGGAGCCCCGAGGACTATCTCGCAGTCCCTCTCGAGGAGCTCGAGCGGGACGTGAGGCCGACCGGCACGTTCAGACAGAAGGCCAGGAATCTGAGAGGCGCGATGGCGATCCTGCTCGAGGAGTTTGGCGGCGAGGTGCCGCTCAAGCTCGAAGAGCTCGTGCGTCTGCCCGGAG
>JBPCPR010000129.1:0-3068 GCA_050998925.1 Gaiellaceae bacterium | reverse complement strand
TGGGAGGCTTCCTCGAGGCCGAGACCCCGGCGATCTTCGCCTCGCGCCGGCGCTGGCTCACCGGCCCGTTGTAGACCCGTCTCGAAGAGCCACTAGCGCGCTCCTGCGCCGGGACGGAGAATGCCCGCAGCGCACTCGTGCGAGGGATACAGCAAGAGAGGAGAAACGACCGACGAGTATCTCATGACTCGTGGCAGGCGACGACCCGGAGACTTCGGCTCTGCGGCCCAGCCGAGGCTCCGGGTCAAGGTGTCGCCGTGACTCCCGCATCCCACAGCCTGGCGTCCGGCCCGGAATGCGAGCTAATCCGGACTATAGCCAAGCGCAATCGGAAGTCAAGTGGGGTTGTGAAGTGAGAAATCCTCCCTATAGTTCACTTTAGAACGATCGTGCCGCAGTCGATCTCACAGCCGCAGACCCGAACGCCCGCGCAGCGACGTACGAAGCCGCGCGCAACACTCGGCGACCGGATCCGCCAGTTGCGCATCAACCGGGGGATGACGCAGACGGAGCTCGCCGGTGAACGGTTCTCCAAGGAGTACCTGAGCCAGATCGAGCGGGGAAAGACCCGCCCCACCGACGAGACCGTGAGCTGGCTCGCGGCCCGACTCGGAGTCGACCTGGGCTTCCTCGAGTCCGGTGTCTCCACGAGTGACCGGGATCGTGCCGAGAGCATCATCTCGCGCGCCGAGGCATCGATCGAGTCCCAGCAGTACACCGAGGCCGTCGAGATGCTGGATGCGGTCGTCGCGTCGCTCGGAGCAGCGAATGCGCCCGAGCTCGAGCTGCGGGCGCTCCTCGCGGAGGGCTGGGCGCGCATGTACGTCAGCGAGCTTCGCAAGGCAGTCGAGGTTCTCACGCGCGCGCGCGTGCTCGCGGAAGATCCCGTCTTCACCGACGTCGACCGGGCGGAGGTGCTCTTTCGGCTCGGCGCCTGCCGCTGGAACCTCTCCTCGATCGCCACGGCCTCGGCGCTCTTCACCGAGGCGCTCGATCTTGCGGAGCGCTCCGGGCTTCCGTGCGACCGCCTTCGCTCGAACATCCTCGGCTGGCGCTCCCGCTGCCACCAGCGTCAACGCGACTGGGAAGCCGCTCGCGAAGACGTCGAGCGGGCGCTCGAGCTCGCCGAGTCCCTGAACGACGAGCGCACCGTCGCTCATCACTATTTCCAGGCCTCCCTGATCGCCGAGCGGAAGGGCCAATGGGTTCTCGCCCGCTCGTACGCCGAGAAGGCGAAGACGATCTACGAGCGGGTCGCCGATCGTGTCAACGAGGGCAAGCTCCTGCACAACCTCGGCGGCCTGAACTTCCTGCTCGGAAAGCCCGATGAGGCGATCGCGTACCTGAAGGACGCCTTCCGGGTCGCGCTCGAGGTCGGAAGCGACGTCGACGCCGCCTACGCGGTGTCCTCACTCGCGCAGGTCCACTTCCGCACAAACGAGGCCGGGCGCGCCGAAGAGCAGGCGGGCCACGCGATCGAGCTCCTCGCCGGCCGGGTCGAGTTCATCGACGAGATCGGAAACGCCCAGCTCGTGCTCGGCCGCTCTCTGCTCGAGCAGGATCGGCTCGAGGAGGCCGCAGAGATGTTCGACTGCGCCGAGACGAGCTTCGAACAGCTTTCTTCCGCCAGCCACCGGGCGGCCGCGTGGGTCGCGAAGGGCGACCTCGCTGCAAAGCTCGGTGACGACCGCAAAGCCGCTCACCTGTATCGCCGTGCGGCCGAATCCCTCCAGGACTTCAGGTTCTAGGGAAGGAGGTGAAATCAGTGAAGACAAAGGCAACCCTCGCCATCGCAACCCTCACCCCTCTCGCCCTCTTCCTCGCGAAGCTGAGCGTGTTCGGTGGCTTCCAGCACGGTCACTAACTGAAGGGAAGGACTGACGCTTCGGCTGGCGAACTTCGCTCGCCATGGAGCCACGTCCTTCCCTTCGTCCGCTCGCCCCATTGCTGGGCCCGCTCGCGGCCGCCTGGGTACTCGCCGCCGCTCTGATCGTGCTCCAGCTGCTCTAGGCGGGCTTCCGGCCGACGTTCAGCTGGAGCCCGCTTCGGTCGAGAGGCCCTGGCGCATGACATCCCGCAGGCTGACGACGCCCAGCGTGCGGTCGCCATCCACGACCGGGAGGTGGCGAAATCCCTTCTCGATCATCAGGCGGGCAGCCTCGTCGACGGTCGTCGACTCCGACGCCGCCACCGGGTTCGCGGTCATCCACTCCCGCACTCGAGCCTCGCTCGGGTGCACACGCTGGGCCATCGCGCCTAGCAGGTCGCGCTCGGTCAGGATCCCGATCAAGCGGCCGTGCTCGAGCACGACCGAAGAGCCCACGTTCGCGTCTGCCATGCGCTGGGCAGCCTCGCCGACCGTGTCTTCGGGGGCGACCGAGAGAACCTCGCGGGACATGAAGTCGCCAAGGGTCATCGCTGCACGAGCATAGCCGCGCCCGCCACAATGGAGTGAGTGCGATCTTTGCCCATCGCCTGCTTGCTCGTGGTCCTCGTCGCGGGCTGTGGGGGAGGCTCCAACGATGCCGGGCCCGTCGCCGACGTCGGAGCCGCCGAGACCACCGCGTCGGCGGAGGGGTCGCTCCCACGCTGGGTCGAGTCGGAGCTCGCCGCAACCCCCGGCGGATTCGTCTCTCTCACGCTCTCGAGCTCGGATTTCGCCCCCGGGTCGAATCGTCTCGGCTTTCTTATCGTCCAGCAGGACGGGCAGCTCGTGCAGAGCCCGCGCGCCACTGTCTGGGTCGGGACGGAAGCGGCCTCGACGCCCGACCGGGCCGAAGCCGTGCTCGTACCGCTCGAGCCGCACTCGCATCCGCCGGGATCCGCCACGCACGACCACGTGGATGCGACTGACCTCTACGTCGCGCACCTCGACCTGCCGGCTACCGGCCGCTACTGGGTCGTCGCCACTCCAGAAGGGGCCGACATCCAGGGCGTGGGATCCATCGAGGTAGCTGCCGAGAGCGCTTCGCCCGCCGTGGGAGCGAAGGCGCCACGCTCCGGCAACCCGACTCTGGCCGACGCGCCGGCAGAGGCGATCAGCACGGCTAGCCCGCCCCACACGGAGC
>JBPCPR010000109.1:0-7226 GCA_050998925.1 Gaiellaceae bacterium | reverse complement strand
ACATCGCGTCCGCAGCGAAGCGCGCGGGCACGAAGACCATGGCGGTGTTGGCACCGGTCTCGGAGACCGCCTCCCGCACCGTGTCGAAGACGGGGATCCCCTCGACCTCGTCTCCGCCCTTCCCGGGGGTGACGCCGGCGACGACGTTCGTCCCGTAGGCCTTGTTCCGGGCCGCGTGAAAAGAGCCCTCCCGCCCGGTGATCCCCTGGACGACGAGGCGTGTCTCGCGGTCGACGATGATCGCCACTACGCCGCCCCCCGAAGCGCGATCCGGTCGAGGCGGATCCAGTCGCCATCGATCCGGTCGGCCAGGAGCGCCCGAACCCGCTCCGCTTCCTCGCCCGCACAGCCGGCCCGCTCGAGCCAGGGCGCCAGCTCGATCGACTTGTCGAACCGCCTGATCTCCTCGACCCGAAGACCAGCCACCTCGAAGAAGACGCGCCATTCGGCCTCCGTGTAGTTCCGGACGTGCGAGGCGTCCCGGACGCGATCCGCTTCCTCGGCGTCCTCGCTCAGGAACAGGTTGTCGACGAGCAGGACGCGGTCTGCCGCCACGCGGGCCAGCTCCTGGACAGCGGCGCCGACGTCGTCGAAGTGATGAGCCGCGACGCGGCAGGCGACGATGTCGAAGCTCCCGTCGGCGAACGGCAGATCCTCGGCCGGGCAGACGACGTCGGGCTCCATGCCGGGCGAGCGATCGGCGGTGACCACCTCGAGCCCAGCTTCGCGAAGGCGCCGGGCGACGTGTCCGCCGCCGGTCGCGACGTCGAGCGCGGTGCGCGCCCCCGCGGCCCACTCGACCATGAGATCGAGATCTGGGCCCTCCCGGTGCGCCTCGCTCTCTCGATACGCCGGCGCCCGGTCGTCCCAGACGGAGCTCACGGGCGCGAGAGCTCCACGGCGCGCTTGGCGGCAGCCAGCATCGTCTCCTCGACGTGGAGGTTCTCGGGAGCGGCCTCGACGAGCAGCCGCCGCCCCTCCTCCGCGTTGGTGCCGTCCAGGCGGACGACGATCGCCTGCTCGATCGTCAGCCGTTCGAGGGCGGCGAGGATTCCTCGCGCCACCTCGTCGCAGCGGGTGATCCCGCCGAAGATGTTGAAGAGGATCGATCGCACCTGGCTGTCGCTCGTGATCACCTCGAGGGCGTCCACGACGCCCTGCGCATCACCGCCGCCGCCGAGATCGCAGAAGTTCGCGGGGCGCCCGCCGGCTTGCGCGATCACGTCGAGAGTGGACATGACGAGCCCGGCGCCGTTCCCGAGGATCCCGACCTCGCCGTCGAGCTTCACGTAGGTGACTCCCTTCTCCCGCGCAAGGCGCTCCTGCGGATCCGCGGCGCCATGGTCGCGCATCTCCGCGATCTCCGGGTGGCGGTAGAGCGCGTTGTCGTCGACGGTGAACTTCGAGTCGAGGGCGCGCACCTCGCCTTCCGGCGACACGATCAAGGGGTTGATCTCGCAGAGCATCGCGTCGCACTCGACGAAGACCCGGTAGAGCTTCTCGACGATTGAGGCGACCTGCTTCTGCTCGCCCAGATCGTCGATGCCCGCGGCGAAGAAGAGCCGCCGCGCCTGAAAGGGCTGGACGCCGACGAGCGGCTCGACGTGCAGGCGGGCGAGAGCATCCGGACTCTGCTCTGCCACCTCCTCGATGTCGACACCGCCCTGGGTCGTCAACATGAAGAGCGGCTTCTTCTCGCCCCGGTCGAACGTGACCGAAAGGTAGTACTCCTTGGCGATCTCGGATGCCTGCTCGACCCAGAGCTTCTCGACGACGTGGCCTCTGATGTCGAGGCCGAGGATCTGCTCGGCTGCCTCGCCCGCCTCGAACGGCGTCTGTGCAAGTCTGATCCCGCCGGCCTTCCCCCTCCCGCCGGTGAGCACCTGGGCCTTGACGACCACGGACCCGCCCAGCTCTTCCGCGGCTGCACGCGCCTGCTCGGGAGACGCCGCGAGCCGGCCCTCGCTCACCGGGATCCCGAAGCGGGCGAAGAGCTCCTTGCCCTGGTGCTCGTACAGATCCACGGCCGGGAGCCTAGCTCCTGCTCCTCCAAGCGTTCGCAACCCGGCGCTTTTGGGCAAACGAAGAGACGCTGTAGGGTGGCCACGCTAGACCGACGAAGGAGGCCAGGATGACGAGCTTGAACGACGACGAGATTCAGACCGGTACGTTCGCGCAGGGTGGCGGCGCCGCCGCCGATGCAGACGGCGACGACCAGGACGCCGACTCCGACGACCCCGACACCGGCGACAGCGATTCGACCGACTCGAGCGACTCGAGCGACGACTCGGACGCGGCCGACCCGAGCACCGGCCCGGCTGACTCCGCCGGCTAGCAACTCCAGAAGGACCGAGCTCGAGCGGATCGTCGCTCCCACGAGCGCGGACGAGTTTCTCGCCGCGTTCTGGGAGCGACAGCCGCTCGTCGTATCCCGGGGCGAGGAAGGTCGTTTCGACGACCTTCTCTCCGAGCAGGATGTCGAGCGCCTCGTCTGCGAGACGGGCCTCAGGTACCCGGCGTTTCGCCTGGTCAAGGCCGGTGAGCAGATCGCGCTCGGCGACTACACGACCGACGTGCCCTGGAATCCTCAGCCGTTCTCGCACACGGCGGACGTCCAGCGCGTCCTCGAGGAGTTCGAGGCCGGAGCGACGATCGTCCTCCAGGGCCTCCACTACAACTGGAGGCCGCTCGCCGAGCTCTGCCGCGGCCTCGAAGCGGCACTCGGGCACCCGGCTCAGGCGAACGCCTATTACACGCCGCGCGGCTCGCAGGGCCTGCCCGTCCACCACGACACGCACGACGTCTTCGTGCTTCAGGTCGCGGGGAACAAGCGCTGGCAGGTCTACGACCCCGTCCTCGAGCTCCCGCTTCGGGAGCAGCGCTACCAGGCCGAGCTCGGAGCCCCCGGCGACCCGGTCCAGGACCTGACGCTGGCGGCCGGCGACGTTCTGTACCTACCTCGTGGCTGGATGCACGAGGCGCTGACCTCCGACGCCGACTCCCTCCACGTCACGGTCGGGGTGAACGTCTACAGCTGGATCGACGCAGTGCGGGCCGCCGTCGATTCGTGCGCGGGCGACATCGAGTTCCGCCGCAGCGTTCCCGTGGACGGCGAGCAGTCGACCGACCTCCTGGAACGCGTTCGCGAGCGCCTCTCCGCTTCGGACGTGTCTCGCAGGATGCGATCGAGGCTGGTACGGAGCCGGCGACCGATCCTCGGGGGACAGCTCGGCCAGCTCCGCGCCCTCGACGACCTGGGGGCCGACACCGAGCTGGTGCGCCGCCCGACGGTGATCGCCGACCTGGAGCAAGGTCGGGATGGAGCCGTCGCCCTCGTTTTCGAGGGCAAGCGGGTCTCGTTCCCGGCTCAGGCGGAGGAGGCGGTGGCCTTCGTTGCGACCGCCGACCGCGACTTCCGTCCCGTCGACCTGCCTGGCGATCTCGACGAGGCGGGGCGACTCGTGCTCGTGCGCCGGTTGGTGCGCGAGGGCTTCCTGCTCGTCAAGACGACACCACCCGATGCGTCCGCGGCACGAAGCGCCGCGGACGGGAAAGGCTAGCCGCCTCGCACGTCAGGTAGGTGGGCTCGCCGAGCTCGGTGGCGACGGTGACCTCGTGTACCGATCCCGACACCTCGAAGCGCACGATCCAGCCGTCCGCCTCGGGCTCCGAGGAGAGAAGCGCCAAGTCGTCGGGGCCGGTCGCACCGGCCGTCTCCCGCACCGCCCGCTCCGCCGCCTGCTCGGCGAACGAGTAGCACGAGCGCCCTCGATAGCGCTCGAGGGGAACCCGGCCTGCGAGCACCTCGTCGAGCAGCGCCCAGACCCCGGCGCGCTCCACCCGGCCGAAGTAGAGGCCTGCTGGCAGCGACACGAGGTTCCCCGCAAAGCGGTCGCCGCCAACGTGTGACGCCTGCCAGACCGTGCCCTCCTCGGCCTGCTCGCGGACCGCGTCGTAGAGGGGGCGCCCGAACTTGGCGCAACAGCGGTCCCTCTTCCCGTGCGTGCAGACGACGAGGAGCGGCCCCTCGACCGGGCTGGCCCAGTCTGCGGCCCCGGTCTCGAGAGCATCTACGAGGTCCAGGCCACGCAGCTCCGCGTAGTCGCCGAGCTCGGCGCCGAGCAGGATGCTGCCGCGCTCCGCGGTACGAGCGACGTACAGCGCGTGCTCGGGGTGCTGTCGGCGCTCCGGGCGGCGAACGAACAGAAGCCGTGAGCGCGGCAACGCGGCCAGCTGCTCGCGCAGGTATGCCTTCACCTGGTCCGAGAGGCCCGACCCCGCAAGGATGTCTCGGCTCCAGAGCCCGCGGTACTCGAGGAGGATCCAGTTCTCGATGCGGCTCGCCGTCGCCGCCAGATGCTCCGCGCTCTCGCGGGAAACCTCGGCGCAGAGCGGCCTACGCTCGTCCACGCGCCTCCAGATCGGTCAGCACGCAGCCAGCGTAGCGCCGGTCAGTCGCCCTCCCGGCCCACCACGCAGATCACCTGGCCGGTGGTGACCGATTGGCCGGGCTCGACCGAGAGGCCGCCGCCCCGGCCGTCCCGGTGAGCCGTGATCTCGTTCTCCATCTTCATCGCCTCGACGACGCAGATGACGGAGCCGGCCGTGACCTCGTCGCCGTCAGCGACCTCGACGGCCAGGACCGTCCCCTGCATGGGGCTGACCACGTCTTCCTCGCCCGCGAGGTGATGGGCCGCTCGCGAGCGCTCACTCCGCGCCCGCGCGAGCGCGGCATGGGGTGGCTCCGGCTGGAGGACGGTGACTCCATAGCGCCGCCCGTCCAGCTCGACGTCAACGACCTGTTGACGGGAGCGCGGCGCGCCATCCCTGGCCGCACCCGTGGAGCGCGCGGTCAGTTCCTCGGCCCGCGCCGCGAGCTCGCTGCTCTCGACGACGCCGTGACAGGTCTCTCCGGCGACGAAGCACGGATGCGCGAGGAGTGCCCGATGAAATCCGACAAGCGTCGGCACGCCTTCGATCGTGAGCTCCTCGAGCGCCCGCAGCATCCGGCGCCGCGCACGCTCGCGATCCGTGTCCCAGACGCAGAGCTTCGCGATCATCGGGTCGTAGAGCTCGAGGATCTCCGATCCGACGGTCACCCCCGAATCGACGCGGACGCCGGGCCCCGCGGGCTCGCGGTACGCGGTGATGGTGCCGGGTGCCGGGAGAAAACCGCTGGCCACGTCCTCGGCGTTGATCCGGCACTCGATCGCGTGGCCCGAAAAGCGGATGTTCTCCTGCGCGTACGAGAGCGGAAGACCGGCCGCGACCAGGATCTGCTCCCGCACGAGATCGATGCCCGTGACGAGCTCGGTGATCGTGTGCTCGACCTGGATCCGCGTGTTCATCTCCAGGAACCAGTAGTTCCCGTCGCGATCGAGCAAGCCCTCGAGCGTGCCCGCACTCCGGTATCCGACCGCCCGGGTCGCGTCGACGGCGATGCCGCCGATCCGGTCGCGGAGCTCCGGCGTCACGGCCGGCGAGGGCGTCTCCTCGACGAGCTTCTGGTGTTGCCGTTGGATGGTGCAGTCCCGCTCCCCGAGGTGGACGACGTTCCCGTGCGCGTCCGCGAGCACCTGCACCTCGACGTGCCGGGGATCCTCGAGGTACTTCTCGACGTACACGGTCGCGTCCGAGAAGTAGGCCTCCCCTTCCCGCTTCGCCGTCGCCAGGGCGCGCTCGGCCTCCGCCGCCGAGCGAACCACCTTGAGCCCCTTGCCGCCGCCGCCGGCCGACGCCTTCACGGCGAGCGGCCATCCGTACTCCTCCCCCAGCGCTGCAAGCTCCTCGGCCGACTCGACCGGATCCGTCGTTCCGGGAATGACCGGAACCCCCGCGGCCGCCATGCGCCTGCGCGCCTCGACCTTCGAGCCCATGAGCTCGATCGCCTCCGGGGGCGGCCCGATCCACACGATGCCTGCCTCGACGCAAGCACGCGCGAGCTCAGCCTTCTCCGCCAGGAAACCGTACCCGGGGTGTAGTGCGTCGGCGCCCGCCCGGCAGGCCGTCTCCACGATGCGCGCGACGTTCAGGTAGCTCTCCGCAGGCGGCCCGGCCCCGAGGAGATAGGCCACGTCGGCGCCGCCGACGTGGAGGCTGGCCCGATCTGCCTCCGAGTAGACGGCGACCGACTCGATCCCGAGCTCCCGGAGGGTCCGGAAGATGCGGATCGCGATCTCGCCCCGGTTGGCGACCAGAACCTTCCGGAAGGGCGGAGCCTCGGCGTTCATCGGCCCGTATTCTGTCCCTCAGTGGGCTTCGCCGACCAACTAACGGTGGGCCGCGCAGTCGCCGTGCCGGTGGTCGTGGTCCTGTTCGCCTGGGACTTCCCGAACCACGACTACTACGCAACGGCGGTCTTTGCCGTCGCGATGGCCACGGACTACCTCGACGGCTGGTGGGCGCGCAGGAGCGAGCAGACGTCGAACCTCGGGCGCCTGCTCGATCCGATCGCGGACAAGATCCTCGTCCTGGCGACGCTCATCATGCTCGTGGGCCGCGTGCTCCCGGCCTGGATGGTGGCAGCGATCGTCGCGCGGGAGTTCCTGGTCGGGGGGCTCCGCCTGGCGGCGCTCGAGCGCGGCGTGGTCATGAGCGCGCGCGACCTCGCCAAGGTGAAGACGACCTCCCAGGCCGTGGCGGCCGCCCTGGCCGGGCTCGCCGCGGGCGGGGCCATCTCGGACGACGTCGCCTGGTGGGCGCTCCTCCTCGCGGTCGCGCTCACCTGGCTCTCGGGCCTCGACTACGCGCGCGTGGCGCCGAGCCTCCTCCGCGGCGGGCGCGCTCCGGCCGGCTAGCCGTCGCCCGTGCCCGCTCCGCTCGTCCTTGCGATCGACCAGGGCACCACGGGAACGACGTGCATCGTCTTCGACGCGAAGCTCCGCCGCCGCGGACGCGGGTACGCGGAAGTGCCCCAGCACTTTCCCCGACCCGGCTGGGTCGAGCACGACCCCGAGGAGATCTGGGCCTCCGTACTCGCCGCCGCCGAGACGGCTCTCGGCGACGCAGGCGCGCAAGCCGGAGATCTCGCTGCGATCGGGATCGCGAACCAGCGCGAGACCACGGTGCTCTGGGAGCGCTCGACGGGGCTCCCGGTGCACCGCGCGATCGTCTGGCAGGACCGGCGGACCGCCGAGCGCTGCCGGGAGCTTTCCAGGGACTTGATCCGGGAGCGCACGGGCCTCGTCCCGGATCCCTACTTCTCGGCGACGAAGCTCGAGTGGCTC